>CAZLEU010000060.1:0-16048 GCA_964558625.1 uncultured Flavobacterium sp. | reverse complement strand
AAAGTTTTATATTTTCGACATACTCATTTGTTTTTGTTTTCCAACCGTTGAGGTGATGAAATGTGTGATTTCCTATTGAATGCCCTTCTTGAATAACGTTTTTAAAGATTTCTGGATATTTTCTAACATTATCTCCTATGCAAAAAAAAGTGGCTTTGGCATTGTATTTTTTGAGTTGTTGTAGAGTCCATTCTGTAATTTCAGGTGTTGGACCATCATCAAAGGTAAGGTAGATTTTTTTTTCAGAATTGGGTAAATCCCAAATGTAGTTGGAGAACAATTTTTTTATAACCCAATGTGTTTTTATCCAAATCATGTTTCAAAAATAACAAAAAAAAAGTGCCATTATTATATTGGCACTTTTTGTTTTTCAGATTTTATAATTTCTTAATTTATTTTTATACAATTCAACAATTTACAATATTTAATATGTCTAAACAACCATTAGTAAATGTTATAAACAACTTTGATTGTAATATTGAACCACCTCTTTAAATTCTGAATGTTTTAATTCTTTCGATTTTACTTTATCAATTAAAGTTGTACAATCTGAGAAGTATTTTTCTACAAAAGGGATAAATTTTTGTTTATATAAATACCCTTCACCATAATAAAACACAGGTAAATTATCATTTTCTTTTTTTATATAATAGGATGTTTGTCCAGTATTGTTATAAACAATAGTATAATACATATATAATTTTATCTTACCATCTATTAGTATTTCTAACAGTTTATTCCACTTATCGGATCTACTTTTCTTATTATCTATATGAATAGTTTCACTATAAATAAATTTCCTTAAAATGTTATTCTCATTAAATTCAAAAGACTTTATTAAATCATTATTATATTTTTTTTCTGCGGAATCATCATCAATTTTGAATTTAACACCGTCATCTTTTGTTATTTTTATCAACCCAATTAATTCAGTACCATCATTGAGTTGAATTTTTCCTCTATTATACTGAGAAAATGAACAAGTATAAATAAAAAGAAAGATTGAAACGAATAAACTTTTCATATTTAAAATTTTAAAAATTATAGCCAAGAGTTAAACCTAAATTAGGCATAAAATTAATGTCTCCTAAAAAACTTTCAGCCTCTGGAATGTCAGATTTTAAATCTAAACTTCCGCCTCCAAATATTAGTCCAATCGCAAATCCAGAATCTGTTTGCCATTGATATTCTGCAGTTAAGTCTAGGGGATTTATTGTGTTTCTAGCATTGTTTATATCTTTTGGTTTTGTATTTATACTGTTATAATATGTGACTATATGCCAGCCCTTCCATTAACATATTTTCTTTTGAAAAATAATATCCAACTCCTTTCGATATGTAATCATCGTTATTAATAAAAATTCTAGCTGTTTAATAACACCTACTTGCCCCACAACTGAAAAATGAGTTGATAAAGAACGTTCGTGTTGAATTCCATGGTTCCAAATGAAATAACTAGCTTTAATGATGTTTTACTGAGAAAAAAGATTGTTGAATGGTAATAAAATTAATGTTGACAATAAAATCTTTTTCATTTTTTAAGATTATAAAATTGCTAATATTTAATTTCCAACTACTCCATATCTCTACCAAAACGTTCAAACATTTTGTTATAGGAGTTAAATATGGCTTTATGTTTATTATAGAATTCCATATCACCTCTCTCTTTCATCACTTCCAATAATCCTCTATATCGTTCTATATCGGTAATAATATCAATGACTAGATTAGATTGCTCAGAAGGTTTTAATGTTTTATAATAGGATAAATTTTCTTTGTATTTGGTCATTAAATCTTCTAGCAATTTTCTTGCTTTTGCTTTTTCGTTTACCACATAGTAACCACCTGCAAAAGGTTCAACAAGCGAGTAGTAGGCATAATACTTAAGAGGCATCTTGGTCATTGCCAATTCTATTACCTTTTTGGCTTTGTCATACTTTTTTTCGTTGATTAATTGTTCCATTAATCTAGCTAAATTACTTCTGTATGAGATACTGTTTTTACGGGTATCTGGATCATGGTATATATTTGGACTTTCTCCGTTACCCCAATCCCATTTCATAACAATATCATACATCTTATCAGAATCGATTTGCCCCATATCGAGTTGACTCGCTTCTTTATCTAAAGGTGTTTTTATAGGAACTAGTTTGTAAACCATTCCATCTAATTGAAGGTAATCTTTCATCCAAAGATAATCTTCGTCTGTAAAGCTTCCTCCTGTAAAGTAGATTGGACGTTTCCAATCATTATTCAAAAGAACATCCAACATCATAATTCTATTTTTGTACAATGCATTGTCTTTTATTTCAAAATCAATATAGGGTACAATAGAATCATAGTCCTTAGCCGAAACCACCTTGTTTTTGATAATTGTATTTTTATCAATTGGGATTCTAAATTTATTAGTAGGGTAGAAGTGAATGCTTTGTCCGTTGCTCAATTCGACCATTGTTCTAGGGTCATCACTAGATAAGAATGCCAGTAAGTCTTTTAGATCCCATCGTGCATCTGTTTTTTTATCATAAAAAGCATAATCTAGTTTGTCACCAACATATTGATCGTGTGTAAATGAAATAGGTAAGCCTTCTGCCTCGTATGTTTTAAATTTCATTTGGTCTATATACCAATCGGTCATAAACAGACTTGTATTAACGATTTTTATATCGGGACGTATATTTTCAATTTCTTGTGCATACCATAGAGGGAATGTATCATTGTCTCCAATAGTAAATAGAATTGCATCTTTCTCGCACGAATCCAAATATGTTTTAGCATTTGCAATTGCTGTTCTTTTTTCAGAACGGTCATGGTCATCCCAGTTTTGAGACGCCATTAAGATAGGTGCTGCAAATAATCCTAATACAACCACTGCAATTCCAGTAACTTTTGATCGAATATAATTGCGTAGCGTATCGTAAATGGCATAAACTCCAAATCCAACCCAAATTGCAAAAACGTAGAACGAACCTACTAATGCATAATCTCTTTCTCTAGGTTCAAAAGGTCTTTCATTTAGGTATATTTTTAAGGCTAATCCAGTAAATAAAAATAATGCTAATAAAACGTAAAAGCTTTTCAAGTCTTTATTGGCATGATACAATAACCCAATTATTCCTAATAAGAAAGGTAAGAAATAGTAAAAATTTCGACCTTTATTATTCAATACATCCGATGGTAAATTGTCTTGAGAACCAAGTCTAATTTCATCAATAAATTTGATGCCGCTCATCCAGTTACCGTCTAAATTGTCGTATTTACCTTGAATATCGTTTTGTCTTCCTGCGAAATTCCACATTAGATAACGCCAATACATATACCCAAATTGATATTCAAACATAAATCCAAGATTATCTGCAGTTGACGGTTTCTCAACAATTAGATAATCACGGTAACTTTTCAAAAACTGAACATAACCTTCATTGTCAATTTGATTATTAGCATAGGCTTTTCTGAATTCGGCAACTACATCAACTAATTCTTGCTCTTCAGAATATTCAGGATTAATTTTAAACTCTGGGACATGAGTAAAATTGATGTAATTATCAATGTGTTCGCCACTCCACAATCTTGGTAAAATCGATTTATGGTTGTCATCACTATTTTGTTCAGCGTTTTTGTACTTATTTGTGATGATGTATTTGCCTGTTGTATAATCCCTTTCGTAGTTAGGCGCTTTGTCTAGATAAGGAGTTTCTTCATCTAAGCCAGCAAAAGCATCTGTGTATTGCGGACCATAAAATAAAGGATTAACACCATATTGTTCCCTGTTATAATATGCCAATACTTCGGCAGCATCTGAAGGTTTGTTTTCGTTAATTGGAGGATTTGCATTTGCTCTAATAGGTAACATCATCCATGTTGAAAACCCAATTAATATAAATAGAATGCAAAGAATGATGGTGTTAAAATGAACATACCCTTTCTGTTTGGTGTATTTCAATCCAAAATAGAAAAAAGCAATGAATAGTAGTACAACAAAGATAGTCCCTGAATCAAATGGTAGTCCGAAAGTATTGACCATAAAAACTTCAGTTTTTCCAAAGAATGCCATTGTTAGCGGTAAAAGCAATTTGAAAATAAAAAGCAAAATGGAAACCACTACAACATTAGCAATGATAAAGTTTTTAATCGTAACTTTTTTATAATGCTTAAAAAAGTATAAAAATCCTATCGAAGGAATAGTTAGCAAAGCCATAAAGTGAACTCCAAAAGAAAGTCCAATCACTAATGAAATAACCAATAACCATCTGTTTCCTTTTGGTGTCATCATTTCTTGTTCCCAGCGTAAGCCTAGCCAAAAAAGTAAAGCTATAAATAAAGTAGCCATAGCGTAAACTTCTGCTTCTACGGCATTGTACCAAAAACTATCTGAGAAAGTGAATGTCAATGCGCCAACAAATGAACTACCTAAAATGACAATAGAATTACTGGTGTTGATTTCTGTGAATTGTGAAATTAATTTGCGCAACAAAATGGTTGATGACCAAAATAGGAACAAAATAGTAAAGGCACTTGAAAAAACAGACATCATATTTACCATTAATGCTATATGTTCTTTGTCAAAAGCAAACATGGCAAAAAAGGCACCTATCATTTGGAATAAAGGTGCTCCAGGTGGATGTCCAACTTCTAATTTGGCAGCAGTGGCAATATACTCGCCACAATCCCAAAAGCTCATAGTTGGTTCAACAGTTAACGAAAAAGTAAGTAATGCTATAGAAAATACAATCCAACCTGTGATTGTATTCCATTTATTAAAATTAAATGGTGTATTCATATAAAGACTATGGTTATTTCAAGCTACAAAGAAACCATTTTTTTGTGTAATCCAGAAGCTATTAACAAAATTTATAGTTCAAATATGTAATTTATACTACTGATAAACGTTAAGTTAAGCACTCTATTGTTTTTAAATTTATTTTTTTGTGATAAAAAAGAATAAAAAATCAATTAATGTTTGCTTAAAATAAAATTTGTATTAAATTTGCACCCGCATTCAAACGCTATTGGTCTATGGTGTAATGGTAACACAACTGTTTTTGGTGCAGTCTTTCTAGGTTCGAGTCCTAGTAGACCAACAAAAAAATCCCAGCTTAACGGTTGGGATTTTTTGTTTTTATATGTTCTGTAAAAGTATCGGCATGTTTTTTGACTAAATGCTAAAGTGATTAACAATTTCACTAACTTTGAATTAAAAACAAAACCTATGAACACACTTATCAGAATAATTATTACTGCAATTCTCGTTCTTGTTATTGATTATTTTATGTCAGGCATTACAGTTGCAAGTTTTACAACATCAATACTAGTAGCTGTGGTTTTAGCACTGCTTAACACTTTTATCAAACCATTTTTGCTATTTTTTACCTTTCCAGTTACTATTTTAACTTTAGGACTTTTTTTATTAGTAATCAATGCTATAATTATTATTATATGTTCTAAAATTGTTGGTGGTTTTCATGTCGATTCGTTTTGGACTGCATTATGGTTTAGTATAATTCTATCATTGTCTCAATCGTTAATGAATGGTTTGACCAAAGAAAAAAAGTAAAAATACTTGTCAAATAAAAACTTGGTTGGGTTGCAAAAATGTTCTAATTTTGCAACCCAATTTTATTATGTAAATCAAGTCAGAAATGGATATCAAAAGAGTAGCAATAAATGCTGTAAATGAAGTAATTGTGATGAATGTTCCCGCCATGGAGTACAAAGGTCAAGTTACTAAAAGAATCAATGAAAAAATGCCATTGGCAACTGTAAAAGGTTTCCGTAAAGGTCAAGTGCCAAGAGCATTAGTAGAAAAGCAATATGGTAAAGCCATCAAGATAGAAGAAGTAAACAAAGTGGTTCAACTTGCTTTAACGCGCTATATTCAATCTGAAAAGCTTGATTTGCTTGGAACACCACTACCTAAAGTAAATGAAAATTTCAATTGGGATGCCGAAGATTTGGTTTTTGAATTTGAAATTGGTTTAGCACCAAAATTCGAAATAGATTTAGAAGCTAAAAACAACATTGTAAAATATGTTGTAAAAGCTGACGATACTTTTATTAATGCTCAGATTGCACGTATCCAAAAACAATATGGAAAAATTGTTTCAAAAGAAGTTGTAGAGGCAGGTAATGATGTTTCAGGTGTTTTTGCTAACGAAGATGCTGGGATTCACAACCGCACAACTGTTGATTTAGAAGAGTTTGCAGATAAAAAAGTAGCCCAAAGCTTCATAGGTAAAAAAATAGGTGATGTTGTAAACCTTAAGACAAAAGGTTTGTTTGCAGATGATCATAAATTAATGGACTACCTTGCAGTTTCTCATGATACAGTACACCATCTTGATGTAGATGTTATTTTTACAATTGATGAAGTTGTGGCTAGTGAGCCAGCTGAGCTTAATCAAGAACTTTTTGATAAACTATTTGGTGCTGGCGTTGTAAACTCTGTTGATGAGTTGAAAGCCAAGATAAAAGAAGATGTTGAAAAACAATTTGCAGTTCAAGCGGAACAAAAATTAATGGTTGACGTTCAAGAATTTTTAATTGAGAATAACAAATTTGAATTACCATCAGAATTTCTTAAAAAATGGTTGCAAACTGCTGGAGAAAAAGCATTAAGTCCAGAAGAAGCTGCTATCGAATATGAAAGATCAGAAAAAGGACTTCGCTTCCAATTAATAGAAGGGAAAGCATTGTCACAAAGTAATGTTCAAGTCACTTTTGAAGACCTTAAAGCGTTCACAGCAAACGCTATCCGTCAACAAATGTTACAATTTGGAAAAACAGATGCAACAGATGAAGAAGTTGAGGGAATTGTTGCTCGTGTTCTTTCGAACCAAGAAGAAGTTAAGCGACTGTCAGAACAAGTTGTTGCAGATAAAATGTTGCAATTATTCAAAGAAAAAGCTAATCCAAGCACAAAAGAAGTGACTTACGAACAATTTGTTGCTGCAATGTACGGAGAATAAATTCTAACAAATATTTAGTATCTTTGAGCGTCAGGAATTTGTATTTTTGGCGCTCTTTTGTTTTGTAGCTTATTCCTGCTATGCTTTGCAATCTTTTTTAAAAGAAAAGGATTTGGACAGCTATATGGGCTAAGTCAGGACAAATTGACACATAAAATAAAAGGTACGACCTTTGTAATTAAAACAATGTTTGGAACAATATTTCTAAACTTAGAACTCATAAACTTTTTAAAATGAATTACGGAAAAGAATTTAAAAAATTCGCAACTAAGCATCACGGTGTAAACAGTTTGTATTACGATAAACTTACTGCAAGTTTGACACCTTATATTATTGAAGAACGCCAACTTAATGTATCTCAATTAGACGTTTTTTCACGTTTAATGATGGATAGAATCATTTTCATGGGTACAGGAGTTGATGACTACATGGCAAATATTATTCAAGCTCAATTATTGTTTTTAGAATCAGTTGATGCTTCTAAAGATATTCAAATCTACATCAATTCTCCTGGTGGAAGTGTTTATGCAGGACTTGGAATTTATGATACAATGCAGTATATTAAACCAGATGTTGCAACTATTTGTACTGGGATGGCGGCTTCAATGGGAGCTGTTTTATTATGTGCAGGTGCTGCTGGTAAGCGATCTGCATTACCCCATTCAAGAGTAATGATTCACCAACCATCTGGTGGCGCTCAAGGTGTAGCAACAGATATGGAAATCAACTTAAAAGAGATGTTGAAATTAAAAGATGAATTGTACCAAATCATTTCGCATCATTCTGGACAAAGTATGGATAAAGTTTACAAGGATTCTGAGCGTGACTATTGGATGATAGCCGATGAAGCTAAAGAATATGGAATGATTGATGAGGTATTAAGAAGATAAATTTAAGTTGGTAGTGATTAGTAGAGCGTATGAGCTAATTACTAATCATTTTCACTAATCATATAATAATGGCAAAAGAAAAATTAGAATGTTCCTTCTGTGGAAGAAAAAAACCTGAAACCAATTTGTTAATTGCTGGTATTGATGCGCATATATGTGACCGATGTATTGAGCAAGCCCACGGAATAATCCTTGAAGAATTAAAAACAACTGCTGGTTCAAAAACTGTTTCTGATTTAATTTTGCGTAAGCCAAAAGAGATTAGAGCTTTCCTTGATGAATATGTTATTGGACAAGATCAAACTAAAAAAGTAATGTCTGTTGCTGTTTACAATCACTACAAAAGATTAATGCAACAACAACACCATGAAGATGTTGAAATTGAAAAATCAAACATTATTATGGTAGGTCAAACAGGAACAGGAAAGACGCTCGTTGCAAAGACTATTGCTAGAATGTTAGATGTTCCTTTGGCTATTGTGGATGCTACAGTGCTTACTGAAGCAGGGTATGTTGGTGAAGATGTAGAAAGCATTTTGACAAGACTTTTACAAGCTGCCGATTATGATGTTACCAAAGCTGAAAGAGGGATTGTATTTATTGATGAAATTGATAAAATTGCTCGTAAAAGTGATAATCCATCAATTACTAGAGATGTTTCTGGTGAAGGTGTTCAACAAGCTTTGCTTAAATTATTGGAAGGAACAGTTGTTAATGTTCCGCCAAAAGGTGGCCGTAAGCATCCTGATCAAAAGTTTGTTGAGGTAAATACTCAAAATATATTATTTATTGCGGGTGGTGCTTTTGACGGAATTGAAAGAATCATTTCAAAAAGATTAAACCGTCAGGCAATAGGGTATAGTACTTCTAAAAATGCTGATAATATTGATAAAGAAAACGTACTTCAATATATAATTCCGAAGGATATTAAAGATTTTGGACTAATTCCTGAAATTATTGGTCGTTTACCTGTTTTAACGCACATGGACCCATTAGATAGAGAAACATTACGTTCAATTTTAACAGAACCAAAAAATGCGTTAATTAAGCAATATGAGAAACTTTTTGAAATGGACGATGTTAAGTTTACTGTTTCAAATGAAGCACTTGATTATATTGTTGACAAGGCTTTGGAATATAAACTTGGAGCGCGCGGTTTGCGTTCTTTGTGTGAAGCTATTCTAACGGATGCGATGTATGAGTTACCTAGTACCGATGAGAAAGTTTTAGATATTAATAAAGATTATGCTGAGCATGCTTTGAATAAGAATTTGCTAAAAAGATTAGAAATTGCGTCATAATTTTTTATCCTTTTTAAAAGCAAAAAAAAACCTTTCAATTACGAAAGGTTTTTTTTATATGATTTTATTTCTAGTGATGTAAAACTTCTTCACCTTCTTTCATTGGGATGTTTTGAGGAACAAAATCTTCATCATGACCTGGTTTGCTATAATCGTATGCCCATCTATGCACCTCAGGAATTTCACCCGGCCAGTTACCATGAATATGCTCAATTGGTGCTGTCCATTCTAGTGTGTTAGATTTCCATGGATTTTGTACGGTTCTTTTACCGTAGAAAATACTACTGAAAAAGTTGTATAGGAATATCAATTGAGAAACACCACCTATGATTGCAAATGTTGTAATTAATACATTTACATTTTGCAAATCGTCAAATAATGGGAATGCTGTGTTTGTATAATAACGTCTAGGTAATCCAGCTAATCCAATAAAATGCATTGGGAAAAATACCCCATAAGCGCATACAGCAGTAATCCAGAAGTGGATATAACCAAGATTTTTGTTTAGCATACGTCCAAACATTTTTGGAAACCAGTGGTAAATACCTGCAAACATTCCATAAAGAGCTGAAACACCCATTACTAAGTGAAAGTGAGCTACTACGAAGTATGTGTCATGAACGTTAATATCTAATGTGCTATCTCCAAGAATAATACCTGTTAAACCTCCAGTAATGAAAGTTGATACAAGTCCAATAGAAAATAGCATTGCAGGATTAAGTTGCAAGTTTCCTTTCCATAGAGTAGTTATATAATTAAACGCTTTAACGGCCGAAGGAATAGCAATTAATAAAGTTGTAAAGGTAAATACAGAACCAAGGAATGGGTTCATTCCAGAAATGAACATATGATGACCCCAAACAATGGTTGATAAGAATGCAATTGCAATAATTGACATAATCATTGCTCTATAACCAAAAATTGGTTTTCTTGAATTAGTAGCAATTACTTCAGACGTAATTCCTAATGCTGGTAATAATACAATATATACTTCAGGGTGTCCAAGGAACCAGAATAAATGTTCAAACAATACTGGAGAACCACCTTGATAGTGTAAAACTTCACCGGCAATATATATATCAGACAAGAAGAATGATGTTCCAAAACTTCTATCCATGATAAGTAATAATGCTGCTGATAATAATACTGGGAATGAAACAATACCAATAATTGCTGTAACGAAGAAAGCCCAAATTGTTAGAGGCATTCTTGTCATAGACATCCCTTTTGTTCTTAAGTTGATTACTGTTACAACATAATTCAATGAACCCATCAATGAGGATGCAATGAAGATGGCCATTGAAACTAACCATAGGGTCATACCAGCACCTGAGCCAGGTATTGCTTGTGGTAAAACACTCAGAGGAGGATATATTGTCCAACCAGCGGATGCAGGTCCAGATTCAACAAATAGAGAACATATCATGATTACACTTGATAAAAAGAATAACCAATATGAAATCATATTCATAAAGCCAGAAGCCATATCGCGGGCTCCAAGTTGAAGAGGAATTAGTAAATTACTAAAGGTACCACTTAAGGCTGCAGTTAGTACAAAGAAAACCATTATGGTTCCGTGTATAGTTACGAGAGCCAAATAAATATCGTTTCGCATTACACCATTTGGAGCAAATGTATCGCCAAGAAGGAAATTAAAAATCTTAAATGATTCTTCAGGCCATGCTAATTGCATTCTAAAAAGCAAAGACATTCCAACACCAATTATCCCCATAACTATACCAGTTAAAAGGTATTGTTTGGCAATCATTTTATGATCAATACTAAAGATGTATTTAGTAATGAACGTATCTTTATGATGGTGTTCTTCGTGGTGATCGTGTTCGTGGTGATCGTGTTCGTTACTCATTGCTGACATATATAAGTATAGGTTATTTTTTATTATTTTGTTTCAACTTGTGCTACAAGTGTTGAATCATTTTTTGTGTTTGTAGAATCTTTAGTTGTAGCTGAGGCATTTGTCTCAGATGGTTTTGATGAAGCTGCCTTAATTTCATCTGCTATTGTTGGCAATCCTTTCAACCATTTTTGATAATCTTCTGGTGATTCCACAACTATTTTCATTTGCATATTGTAGTGAGATGCACCACATATTTTATTACAGATAAGTAGATAATCAAATGTATAAGGTTCTAAGCCTGTTTCTCCTTTAGCTACCAATTCTGCACTTTTTTTATCACGAATCTGATTGATGTTTTTTACTTTCTCTTGCATGAATTGTTGCTCACGCATTTCAGAAGTTGTCATAATTGGTTTAAAAGCGAACTGAGTAACCATACCTGGGACACAGTTCATTTGTGCTCTAAAGTGTGGCATGTAAGCTGAGTGCAAAACGTCTTGTGATCTCATTTTGAAAAGAATTTTCTTCCCTTTTGGGATATGCAATTCTTTTACAATTTTATCATCTTGTGCATTTGGATCTGACATATCCACACCCAAAGTATTTACTCCTTCTATATATCTTACATTTGCTTTACCTAATACATTATCTTCCCCAGAATATCTTGCAGTCCAGTTGAATTGTTGAGCATATAATTCAACAACAATAACATCTTCATCTTCATCTACAAACATGATATTTGTCCAAGCATATAGTCCATAAAGAATTAAACCAGCTAGAACAACTGCAGGAATACTACTCCAAATAAATTCTAGTTTATTATTGTCAGCAAAATAGAGTGCTTTTTGATCTTTTTTGCCACTATATTTGAATGAGAAATAATGTAATAATGCTTGAGTTATAGTCTGAACTGTAAAAATTAATACCCAAGTTATATTCATTAGATTGTCAACTTGTGCACCATGTTCAGATGCTGGTGTCCCTAATACAAATCCACCCCATTTAATTAATCCATAAATTGTAAAAACATAGATAAATCCAAGAAATCCAAACATTAAGTATCCTTGTACTTTATTATCACTATCGTTTGCAATTTGATTGTTGTCAGATGTTACTCCAACTTGGGTTAAATCAAATATTTTTGTCAATTGCCAAATACCAATCGATAATAAAACTAAAACTATAATTACCAACAAACTTGTCATCTGTGTATTTTTTTTACTAATTAATAATGAAAATGTTTACTTTCTTCAATAAATGGATTTCTTTTTGGTAATAGAGGTGCCTTTGAAAGAGCTGTAAAGACAACAAATATGAATAATCCTAAGAAAAACAATAGAGAACTTATTTCAGAAACTCCTATAAACCATTGGTCACCAACAGTTGAAGGCATAATCATATTGAAGAAATCAATATAATGCCCAATTAAAATTACTGTTCCGGCCATTACAAGTACCCAAGTAATTCTCTTGAAATCTGTGTTGATTAAAATTAATATTGGGAATAGGAAATTCATCACGACTGCTCCCCAGAATGTAATTCCGTAATTTTCAATTCTTGTGATGAAATAGGTAACTTCTTCAGGAATGTTTGCATACCAAATCAACATAAATTGAGAGAACCATAAGTAAGTCCAAAACACACTAATACCAAACATGAATTTTGCTAAATCGTGTATGTGACTTGTATTTACATTTTCAAGATATCCTTTTGATTTTAGGTAAAGTGTAATCATGCATATAGTTGTTATACCACTTACAAAGAAACTTGCAAAAACATACCATCCGAATAATGTACTAAACCAGTGAGGATCGATTGACATAATCCAGTCCCACGACATAATTGATTCTGATACAATAAAGAAAACCAAAAAGGCAGCTGACATTTTAAAATTCTTTTTGTAAAAGCTATTGTCATTTGCTTCGTCTTGGGCCAAACAATTTTTTCTTGAGAAATATCTATATAAGTTCCAGCCAATCAAAAATACAGCTGCTCTAATAATCCAAAAAGGGAAATTAAGATAACCTGATTTATTTTGTATTAATTTATCATGCGCCACAACTTCTGGATCCATCCAAATAAATAAATGGTTTAAATGCATACCACTTAATATTAAAAAGATGAAAAATATTACTGATGCGACAGGTAAATAAGCTGTAATACCTTGCATTACTCTGAATAATACTGGGGACCATCCAGCTTGAGCAACTTGTTGAATAGCATAAAAAGCTAAAACTCCCATTGAAATTAATAAGAAGAAAATACAAGCTACATAAAAAGCAGCCCATGGCTTATTTTGTAATTGATGCAAAACGTGCTCTAAATGTGCTTCGTGTTGTTTATGTTCTTCTTCAACTGTTGCTTTTGTATCGGCTTCTTTTTCTATTTTCTCAACCAATGCTAAATCTAACTTCCCTTCTTCTTTAGTTGCTAAAGAGTCTTCGGTAACGGCCATACTTTCAGAAACAACTTTTGTAAGTGAATCATTTCCGTGTGCTACTACTTCTTTGTGTTCTGCTACTGGTGCAGCTTCATGAGTATTCGCATCATGTCCAACGGCTTCTGTATGATGTTCGCCATGCGAACTTGCTGCTAAGATTTTTTCAACGTCTTTTATATCTTTTGGTGCTGTTAAAAAACCATATCCTATCCCTAAGATACCAACGATCATGAGAATAAATGAAAAGGTTTTTAATTTACTTGAAAATGTGTACATATCTATACTATTCAGATTGTTCTATTTTTATTTGTTTTTTAGTTGCATTACATAAGAAGAAACTAACCAACGTTCTTCTGTGTTCAATTGATTTGCGTGTGAACCCATTGAATTCAAACCATAAGTTATAACGTGAAATATACTTCCTTCGTTAATTTCTCTATCTTTATAATTAGGTACACCTAAAAACTTTTCTTGTTTAACCAATTTGCCTTTTCCGTCACCAGCAGTTCCATGGCAAATTGCACAATATATATTGAACAACTCTTCACCTTTTTTCATGTCAACTTTAGTTGAATCCAAAGGCGATTTAAGATTTGCTGCTTTTACTGCTGCTAATGCTTCGGGAGTATTTGCATATTCGTAAGGAATATAACCTCTTTTTATAACTCCGGTTGGTGGTAGTTGACCTTCTTTTCCCTTTTCTCCTGTTGGCGATTTAAAGGCATCAGATTCGGAATAGGTTTCGTATGCTACTGATTCATACATATTTGGCATGTATTGATAATTTGGTTTCAAATCATTTTTGCATGATGAAACAACAACTGTTATACTTACCAAAAGTGCTATTTTATATAAACTTTTCATAGTTAGTTTTAATGCTTTTCGATTACTTTAACTTCGACTGCTCCTGTATTTTTGAAAAAAGATACCATTTCGTTTTCGTCACCTTTTACTGCAACTTCCATTAGGAAATGATCATCTGTTGTTCTTACATCAGGATTTTCAGCTTGTTTGAATGGCCATAGTTTACTTCTCATATAAAAAGTAATTACCATTAAGTGTGCTGCAAAGAATACAGTCATTTCAAACATGACGGGTACAAATGCTGGCATGTTTTGAATATAACTAAAACTTGGTTTTCCCCCAATGTCTTGTGGCCAATCTGAAATCATGATATTATTCATCATCCATGTTGCCACAGAAAGACCAATACATCCATAAATAAAGGCACATATTGCAAGTCTAGTTGGAGCTAAGCCCATAGCTTTATCCAATCCATGAACTGGAAATGGTGTAAAGACCTCTTCGATGTGATGATGTGCTTTTCTTGTTTGCTTTACAGCATCCATCAAAATATCATCATCATTATATATAGCGTGTATAACTTTATTATTACTCATAACAAATATTAATGTTTTTCTGAATGATTATGACCTTCTGCTTCTCTTTGTTTTTTATAATTTTCACCAGAAGATTTTAAAATTGTTTTTACTTCTGCTTGAGCAATTACTGGGAATGTTCTTGCATATAATAAGAATAATACAAAGAAGAATCCAATTGTTCCAATAAAAATTCCAATATCTACAAATGTTGGAGAGAACATTGTCCAAGATGATGGTAGGTAATCTCTGTGTAATGATGTTACGATGATTACAAATCGTTCAAACCACATACCAATATTTACAACTATTGAGATTATGAATGAGAACATGATACTAGTTCTCAATTTTTTAGACCACATAAATTGTGGAGAAAACACATTACATGTCATCATTGACCAATATGCCCACCAGTAAGGTCCCGTTGCTCTATTTAAGAATGCATATTGTTCATATTCAACTCCAGAATACCATGCAACAAATAACTCTGTAATGTAAGCTACGCCAACTATAGAACCAGTTATCATAATTACGATGTTCATTAATTCGATATGTTGTATAGTGATATAGGCTTCAAGATTTGATACTTTTCTCATAATAATGAGTAAAGTATTTACCATTGCGAATCCTGAGAATACGGCACCTGCAACAAAGTATGGAGGAAATATTGTTGTATGCCATCCAGGTATAACAGAAGTTGCAAAGTCGAAGGATACAATTGTGTGAACTGAAAGTACAAGAGGAGTTGCCAATCCTGCAAGTACAAGAGAGACCTCTTCAAAACGCTGCCAATCTTTGGCTCTACCACTCCAACCAAAACTTAATATAGTATAAACTCTTTTTGTAAATGGTGTTACCGCTCGATCACGTAACATTGCAAAATCTGGTAATAAACCTGTCCACCAGAAAACCAATGATACTGAAAGATATGTTGAGATAGCAAAAACGTCCCATAATAATGGCGAGTTAAAGTTAACCCATAATGATCCAAATTGATTAGGAATTGGAACAACCCAGTAAGCTAACCATGGACGTCCCATGTGTATAATTGGGAATAAACCAGCCTGAACAACTGAGAAAATTGTCATTGCTTCTGCGGAACGGTTGATTGCCATTCTCCATCTTTGGCGGAATAACAATAATACGGCTGAGATAAGAGTACCAGCGTGACCGATACCAACCCACCAAACGAAATTGGTGATATCCCATGCCCAT
>CAZLEU010000059.1:0-16071 GCA_964558625.1 uncultured Flavobacterium sp. | reverse complement strand
TTTTTTGTCTTCGATTTTGTTGTTATGTAGTACAACTGGTTTGGCATTCTTTCGCATTTTGATATTTAGGAATTCTACAAACAATGAGAAGAAGATTGCAAAATATAAATACCCTTTTGGAATACTATGTATTTCTACATCAGAACCAAATTGGAAATGTGCTAAATGGGAACCTTCTGCTAAAAGCATTACACCAATTAAGATTAAGAATGACAAACCAAGAATTTGAATAGTTGGATGCTCATTTACAAACTTGCTAACTGGGCCAGCAAAGATCATCATGATAACAATAGAAATCACTATAGATAGAATCATAATTGCTATGGCACCTTCGTAGCCAAAACCACCTTCTGCAGGTGACTTCATGCTTATCATTCCGATGGCAGTTAAAATACTGTCAAATGAGAAAACGATATTTAGCATCGCAATTTGAAAAACAGCACTTGATAAGCTTGAAGCTGATTTTCCAGAGGCACTTTCTTCTTCGCCTTCCATTTTGTGATGAATTTCTGAAACTGATTTGTATAGCAAAAATAATCCACCACCAAAAATGATTAAACTTTGGCCAGTTATATGTGCTTCAAAAAAGCCCCAATCAACATGTAAAAGAGTTTGTTGTAAACTTAATACCCAAGTGATTCCAAATAGTAATATGATTCTGAAAAGCATTGCCAATAATAAACCAATTCGTCTGGCTTTGGGTTGGTCTTCGGCTTTGAGTTTTCCCGAAACGATTGATAGAAAAACGATGTTGTCGATTCCTAAAATGATTTCTAAAAAAGTTAAAGTTAATAGTGCAATCCAAGCATTTGGGTTTGAAATTAATTCGAGCATTTTATTTTAAAATTTAGTTGATAAAGGTTGTTAAACGTAAGTTAGTCGAGTTTTGTTACAAAACCTTGTTGTTTTTTTGCATCGCCTACAAACGAGTATTCAAAGGTATAGGTTTTTTCTTTTGTAGCGATAATTTTCATGCTGATTGCTTTTTTTTCAGCATTGTTTTTGGGATTCATTTTTTGCAAAATGAATTCGCAATCGTTAATCCATCGTACCGTTGCAGAATCTGTTTTTCCTTGAAAAGTTTCTATTTGAAGTTTATCTGTACGTTTGAATGTTGAGGTTGTTTTCTTGCCATCAATTTCTTTGGTAAACTCAAATTTGCCAGTTTTAAAATCGTTGCAATTGCATTCGGTTTTAGAAGGCATACATGAAAAAAGGCTTAGTAAAAATAATGTGGAAATGAGTTTCATTTAAGATAATTTATTGAGTTCATCGTCGGTAAAGTTTTTAATTGTTTTTTCTTTCAAAAACTTTTCTTTATTATAGCTGTTGGATTTGTTTTTTGGGATTGACAAACTATTCCATTCGTTTTTTTTGAGCATTTTGGCATAAAAAATGATTTGTCCAATATGATAGGGATAGTGTGCTAATTGGCGATTAAGGGCTTCAATAACTGTATGACCTTCGTTTCTAATATAAATAATAGTATCAAGTTGATTAGGTTGTAAATCATTTAAAGCGTCGAAAAGACAAGTCCAGCCTTTTTCCCAAAAGACAAGCATTTCTTCTTTGGAATGGAAGGTTTCTTCAAATTCTGAATCGCGATTACGCCATTCTTTTTCGCCATCTGTTGTTAGAAAATCGGTCCAACGCGATAGCATGTTTCCAGAAAGGTGTTTTATAATAGTCGCAATGCTATTGGTATCTTCATTGACAGCTATAAAAAGTTGATTGGGTTCGAGTTGTTCAATAGCTTTTTCGCCGAGTGTTTTGTAGTACAAAAACTGTTTTTTTGCACTTTCAAGATAGGTGGTGTTTGTTGTCATTTACTCGATTTTTAAATCATATTTATCTAATAAATTTGGAATTCCTTGAAGTGAAAATTTTGCCTTTTTCATCGAATTGAATTCAGGATCAATCTTGAAATTATAAGCAGTGGTGAAATCGACTTCTTTGAGTTCGGTATCGTTAAATAAGGTGTTTATAAGATTGCAATTGTCAAAAACGGATTGGGTTAAATTGGTTCCAATAAAATTCACTTCTTTTAATGAACAAGTGATGAAATTGGTTTTGGGCATTTTTTTATTGGCAAACGATGCATAATCTAATGTAGAGTCTTGAAAATGAACGCTGAATAAAAAATCGGTGCATTCGTGAAAAGCAATTCCCAATAATTTACAGTTTTTGAAATAAACCGTTTTTAAACTCGTATTCTTAAGTTTAGACATTGCTAAATTGCAATCGATAAACTCGCAATCGATAAAAGTAGTTTCAGTAAAATTGGCATTCGAAAAATCACAATTTTTGAATGTACAACCGTCAAATTCCCGGTTGGTAATTTTGGCATCGAGCAATGTTACTTTTTCAAAAGTGGTATTGATATAGAGAAGTTCGTTCATGATTAATCATTAAATAATGCTTTCATAATAGTTTGCAAGCCTTTGTACATAAAATAGATTGCCAATCCTGATAGAAAAATTCCGACTGCTAAAACAAGATAATGCCAAATATTTTGTTTGTTGATAAAGGCATTATAAATCACCGATGGACCAATAAAAAGTAGTGGTAAAGCGAAAACTAAATATTTGATTCCTTTGGATAAAAGGGTTCTATTGGTTGACATTATGTAGGTTTTTTAATTTGTAAAATAATGAAAAAGCAAACATCACAATGGTATGAATTACAACATAAATGACAACGTTATAAAGTGTTTCTAATCCATGTTCATTTTGACCTGAAATAAATATATTAGTTGCTGTAATTAAATAATAAAATAGAACTGTCATAACCAAATTCAGTCCGAAAAACAAATAAAAGTAATCCCATTTTCTTAAAATATAAATACTAATAATCCACATTATTGGAAGAAGTATTGTAAATAGGATAAACATATAGTCTTTATTTATTATAATTATCTACTGCTTTTCGAACGCTTCCATGCTTTGATAATAGCGTAGCGGCTTCTTTGTAACTAACAGGAATTTCGCTCATAATCATTTTTACACCTCTGTCAACTAATTTGTCGTTGCTTAGTTGCATGTCGACCATTTTGTTGCCTTTTACTTTCCCGAGTTGTATCATGGTTGTTGTTGAAATCATATTCAGTACCAGCTTTTGTGCAGTACCAGCTTTCATTCTTGAACTTCCAGTTACAAATTCGGGTCCGACAACAACTACAATTGGAAAGTTTGCCACTAATGCCAATGGACTTCCTTCGTTACAAGTTATACAACCTGTTGTGATATTATTTTCGTTGCATTTTTCTAAACCTTTGATGACATAAGGTGTTGTGCCAGAAGCAGCAATTCCTATTACGATATCGGCTGAAGAAATGTTTTGTTCTTGCAAATCGAGCCAAGCCTGGGTCGTATTGTCTTCGGCATTTTCTACTGCACGACGAATGGCTTTGTCTCCTCCAGCTATAATTCCATTTACCAAATCAAATGGAACTCCAAAAGTTGGTGGGCATTCTGATGCATCAACAATTCCCAAACGTCCAGATGTTCCAGCTCCTATGTAAAAAAGGCGACCACCTAATTTCATTTTCTCGACGATTTTGGTGACTAAAGATTCAATTTGAGGCAATGCTTTTTCGACTGCTAATGGAACAGTTTTGTCTTCGCTGTTAATGTTTTGCAAGAGTTCTGAAACCGACATTTTTTCTAAATGTTCGTATTTGGAAGATTGCTCAGTGGTTTTGATAAAATTCATGACCAGTTATTCTTCGTATCGTTGAATTTCTCTATCGTAAAATTCGTTAGCTTGTGTAATTAGATTTTCCATTTCAGCATTAAGTTCGGCTTCATCTAAATCTTCATCTTCTTCCATAAATTCTACTTCATCATCTTTTAAGTTGATTATAAAGCGTGGGTAATCAAGATGAATAATGAAAATATCTTCAGGAAAATCGGTATTGTCTCCTAGAACAAATTTTGGTAGTTGCATTTTGTTTGATTTTGATTTAAATTTTATACTTCAAGATGTCCCCAGTTTTCACCTGTTCTTATGCGCCAAAGTTGTTGAGTACTAATATTGAATTGTTTGGCAATTAGGGTAAAACGTGTTTTGTTGTCTTCTCGTTTTAACATTTTTTTGATGCGAATAACTTGAGTTGATGTTAGTTTTCTGCCATCGGCTTTTTTATTGAATTCAATAATGTCACGTTTGGCTTTAATGACGAGTGGATTTTTACTGTGGTGAGCAGTAAGTTCTTTTTGATTTGCCCATTTTAGGTTGGAAACATGGTCATTCACTTTGTTAAAGTCTAAGTGAAGGACAAAACGTCTGTCGTCGTCTGGTGCTTTTTCGATGAAATATTCAGCTACCAGTCTGTAAAAAAATAGGTGAATGGTTTTGCGTTTACCATCAACAAATAAATTGTATTTCCATATTCTGTAACCTTCTAACATTCCGCCTCTTAGCTCTTTTCCTTCTAAAAGATTGTCTTTATAACTTACTAAACGTCCAAAATTAGAAATAGCATAATTTAATTTTAAACTATCTGGAACAACAATTTTTTTAAATTCCTCACCTCTTAAAAGTTGAATCATGATGAATTATTTATTTAGAATTAATTTATTAGTTAAAATGTGAAAGCGAATATACAAAAAAATTGCTGCCGATGATAATCCTGCTAAAAGTCCTATCCAAACGCCAACTGCTTTTAATGATGTATATTCACCAAGATAGTAGGATATAGGAAATCCAATGACCCAATAGGCAACAAAAGTAATATACATTGGAATTTTTACATCTTGTAATCCTCGTAATGCTCCAAGAACAACTACCTGAATACCATCTGATATTTGAAATACAGCTGCAACCAAGAGCAATTTTGCTGCGATCGTAATAACTTCATTATTATCTAAAAGTTGTGCTTGGTTCTCCATATTAAGAAAAATATAGGGTAATGAGTTATGTAGTACTACAAACATTAGTGCAAATACAATTTCTATTAAGATTGCCAATAAAAAAATTGAACGAGCAACAATTACTAGGTTTTTGTAATCTTGATTTCCTTTTTGATTTCCTACTCTAATCATGGCAACAACGCTCAATCCCATTGCAAACATAAAGGTCATTGAGGCTAAACTCAATGCAATTTGATTGGCGGCTTGGCTTGTTTTGCCTATATTGCCACATAGCCAAATAGCAGCTGTGAAAAGTACAACTTCAAAAAGCATTTGCATAGCTGATGGAAATCCGAGACTTACTATTTTAGAGATGGTTTGTTTCTTTATTTCATTAAAGCTAAATCCATGGAAATAGTGTTTTAGTTTTTGTTGTTTTGCCAAAATGAAGTGCATAAAAACCACCATTGCAATACGAGAGATTACGGTTCCTAATCCAGCACCGATGATTCCCATTTTTGGAAAGCCCCAAGCACCATATATTAATGCGTAATTAAAAAAAACATGCACAATGTTTGCCATGACAATTGCATACATCGAATATTTTGTCATGGATAGTCCGTCGGCAAATTGCTTGTAACCTTGATACATTATTAGAGGAACAAGTGAAAATGCTACCCAATCGAGATAGGGTTTGGCCAAAGTAATAACTTCTTTTGGTTGTTGTAATAACTCCATAACGGGTTTGGCAATTACGACTAGCCCAAAAAGAAGGAATCCTAAAATGGTGCATAAGAATAATCCGTTATGAAAAGCTAGTCGAATTTTGCTGTTGTTTTTTTCGGCATCAGCTTCGGCTATTATAGGTGTTATGGCTGTTGAAAATCCAATTCCTAATGACATGGCTACAAAGATTAAACTGTTTCCTAATGAAACTGCTGCTAACTCAGTTGAGCCCAATTTGCCGACCATAATATTGTCGACAATACCAATTAAAGTATGTCCTAGCATTCCTAGAATAACAGGATATGCAAGTTTTAAATTATATGAAAATTCTTTTGTATAGGTAGATAAGTTCATTTTATTGTTATATTAATCCCAACATTCCATTAGTAGTAAGTCGCCTTTATGGTGTTCTATTTTTACAATTCCGTCTTTTATTACATGATTGCTACTTCCAGTTCGGTACCCTATTTTTAGTTCTTCGTTTTTTAGGGAATAAAACAGATTTTCGGTTGTTATACCAGTTACTTTACCAATTGGAATAAGAGAGATTGGTGTTTTTGCTGTGTACCATTTTTCAAATTTTGTTGGCAATAAAAACACTTTTGAATGATCGTCGAGAATGACAATTTTCAATTTATCTCGGTAACTTACAATGTTGGTAATATTTGTAATAGTATGGTCGGCTCGTTTACCAGTTGCCCATACAACATTTACGGCTTTATGGCCTTTTTCAATTAAATAGTCGAATGCTTTTTCTAAATCGGTTTTATCTTGATTGGGTGCGTGTACAATTTCTAATGGAAACTGTTTTTGTTTATAAAGTTCAGGATTAAAGTTGTCGTCAAAATCGCCTAATAAAACATCAATTTTGATGTCTAATTGTAAAACACGGTCTATTGCATTGTCTAAAACAATTACAATTGGAGACCATTCCAATAATTGTCCTAATAATTCATAGCTACATGCGGCACCATTGGCAATAATTAATGCTGGTTCTTGGTCGTCGCGAACAATATGATGAGAAGACATGATTTGATATTTTATGCGTTGCAGGGCTCGAAATAGATAGTGTACAGATTCCCTTTTTTTGATGTGCAAATTACGAACTTAATTATTTGATTTCATATAGGTAATTTATTTTTTTGGTTTTAATCTGCATTTGTTTGGGGAAACTTGTTGTTAATAACCATTCTGTAATTTGAAGTTTTTTTTTAGCCAAGATAGGAATGGAAAGCAAAACCTTGTTATGGGCATTGTTTTCTTATTTTTTTAAAGCGACCAAAAGAAGCTCTTAAAAAAGTATTGAAAACAGCTTATAACAAGGTTTTCTTGTAATGTATAGCTTGATAGGCTACTCTATAACATAGGTTCCTGTATCTATTTCGGACAAATGAAAATATCCTAATGGATAATTATCTTGATTACTTATGTTTATTATGTTTCCACGAAGTGTTGCTGGTGGTGTTGAAAATGGACTTCCGCCATCGCTACCTGCAATACTAAGTAATTTGTTCATATAGTTGCTGTATTTTTCGGTAACTCCTTGTAGAGAATAATCGACTACATCTCCTGGTTTTAGGTCTTCATCTATGTAGAGACCGAACATAAGATTGCCTTGAAAAAATTCGTCGGTTATAACGCCATATTCAGGAAAGACAATGTTACTGTTTTTTGCTCCAACGAGATAAAAATTATCCTGATTTGGATCATCTTGGTAGTAAAACTTGAGTTGTACGATATCTTCACCATTAAATCCAGGGATCATGGATTGTTGTGCAAATTCGATTGTTGGAGTAGCCATAAGTTGTGAAGTTGCTTGGTAAGTCTCGCCATTGTATACAACTGTTAACTGGTATAGATTGTTTAGGATGGGGTCGAAATTACTACATACGTATGTGCCTGGATTTATTTCTGTAAAAGTATAAACTAAAGAAGGGTTAGATGACAGATTGATTACAGAAACGGTTGCACCTGTAGCAGGAGGAATGGAATTAGAATAAAAATTAGTAGTAGTTGAAAGACTTATGGTCTGTACATTTCCTGTTTCACCTTTTTGCCATTTTATAGAAGCATCTATAACTAGTTTTGGGCTGTCATTATCTAAATCGACATTTACAACATCTTCGCAACTAACTTGGGAAAATGAAATCAAAATGAGTATTATGTATAATTGAATCTTTTGCATGAGATTAGAATTTAAAGTTATATGAAACAGATGGAACAACACCAAAAATAGATAATCTAACAGCTTCATTGTTTCCTGTATCAGGATTTTCACGGAAACTTATGGAGGCTGCATTTTTGCGACTGTAAATATTGTAAATGCTAAAAACCCATTCTCCTTTCCATTTTTTTGTTTGATTATTTTTAGGTGTAAGTGTTGCCGAAATATCTAGATGATGATAGGTCGGAAGACTATTTTTATTTCGTATTCCGTAACTTGGAACGGTAATGCCTTGGTAAGTATATTGACCGTTTGGATAGGTCACAGGTTGTCCTGTTTGCAATGTAAAGTTGGCTCCAAAATTCCACTTTTCATTTAGTTTATAGCTTCCAGTTATGGCTAAATTGTGAGTTTTGTCATATGCCGAACGATACCATTCTCCGTTATTAATTCCGATTTCGTCAGTGGTTCTTCCAGGTGTTTTTTGTTGTGATTTGGACAAAGTATATGCAATCCAACCATTCAATTTTCCTGTGTTTTTTCGGATCATGAACTCAAGCCCATATGAGCGCATTTCGCCGTTAAGAATAACTTGTTCTATAGCTTCATTGGCAATTAAATCGGCTCCATCTATATAATCCATTCTATTTTTGATTGTTTTGTAAAAACTTTCAATTTCTATGGTATAAGTATCTTCTTTGAAATTATTGAAGTAACCAATTGCAACTTGGTCGGCAATTTGAGGTTTGATGTAATTATCACTTGGTATCCAAACATCTAGTGGAGTAGGTGATGCTGTATTGGAAACAAGTTGTAAGTATTGTATCATACGATTGTAACTGGCTTTAATTGATTGATTTTCATTCAATTCATAAGCGGCAGCAAAACGAGGTTCTAAATTATCGAAACTAGCTATGGTTTTATTTTTTCCAAAATATGTGGTGCCAATTGGTTTTGCTTTTTCGTAAACCTTTGTATCGGCATCGTATACAACAGGTTGATTGTTTTCATATAAGTTGATAGTTGAATTTCCTAGCCTGTAAAATAAACTATAACGCAAACCGTAATTAATAGCTAATTTATCTGTGAGTTTTTGTTCGGCTTCGAGATAAAAAGCTGGTTCAAATGCATATTTTTTGTCTAATTGTCTAAAATTAATTTGCGAATTTTCATCAATTGGCTCAATAGTTCCTGGATTGAAATCATAATAAGTGCTATTGAAGCCATAATTAAGTTTTATATCATTGGATAAATAATGTCTAAAATCATATTTTAGATTGTAATTTTTAATGCCAGAATCCCAGTTAAATCCAATAAAATCAAGTGTTAATCCATAATAATAATCACTGTAAATTAATGATAGATTTGAAAATAATTTATCATTAAAAAGGTGGTTCCAGCGTAGATTTAAAGTTGAGTTTCCATATGTATTGGTAAAACTTTTGTTGAGAGAAAAGACATCACGACCAAAATAACCTGAAAGGTATAAACTGTTGTTTTTGTCTAGTTTGTAATTTAATTTGGTATTTAGATCATAAAAGTATGCAGAGTTTTTATTGTTTGTGAGTTTCAAAAATAGGTGCGCATATGACCCTCTACCTCCGACAAGGAATGACCCTTTTTCTTTTACGATAGGTCCTTCGGCAAGAATTCGGCTTGTGATTAAACCGATTCCTCCGTTCATATGAAATTCTTTGCTATTTCCATCTTTTTGATAGATGTCTAAAACTGAAGAGGCGCGTCCACCAAATTTTGAAGGAATACCTCCTTTGTATAATTTTAAATCCTTAATAGCATCTGGATTAAAAACAGAAAAAAAACCAAAAACATGTGAAGAATTAAAGATAGTTGCTTCGTCAAGCAAAATTAAGTTTTGATCGGCACCTCCGCCTCGTACATTAAATCCAGATTGACCTTCGCCTGCATTGGTAACACCAGGTAGAAACAAAATCGATTTGATAACGTCTACTTCACCCATTACAACTGGCATTTGTTTAATCGTGTTTATAGATAGTTTGTTAACACTCATTTCGGGTTTGCGAATATTGGCTTTTGTTTTCTCTGTAGTGACAATGACTTCTTTAAGTTCTTGACCCGATTCTTGTAGCGAAAAATTTCTTTTTATATTTTGATTTAGTGAAATTGTTTCTGAAACCGATGTAAAACCAACATAACTAATTTGAATTTCGTATTCCCCTTTAGGTAATGTTAATGAGTAAAATCCATATTCATTGGTTGTTGCATAAAGTTTGGTGTCTTTGGCAATGATATTTACACCAATTAGAGTTTCATTACTATTGGCGTCAGATATAGTACCAGATATAGTGTATTTTTCTTGAGAAAATGCTATACTTGAGATGAATAAAAATAAAACAAGGGGAATAATTTTTTTTGAAATCATGATTTTGGTTTTGTAATGCAAATTTGACGAAAAAATGTCAATTTAGTTACATAACGACTGTTAATGTATCGTTAAGTAAAGAAAGACAATTGTTGTAGATTGATTTAAATTTTGGTTAACAAATAATGAAATATATAATAGTAATATAAAATAAATAAAAGCAAACTATTTTGATCGAAAAGAAGTTTCAAATTGGATGAGAGATTGAGTTAATAATTGTATTTTATCTTTTTAATGAGAAGTGTCCATGATAAATTTGATTGTTTTCACTTTCAATTTTGAACCAATAATCATCGGAAGCCAAATCTTTGTTATTATATTTTCCATTCCAAAACTTGTTGTTCTTGTTTAATGCAAAAACAATTTTACCATATCTATCAAAAATTGTAATTTCTATAGATGGATCAAAATCAAAATTTTCAATCTGCCACACATCATTATAACCATCACCATTTGGGGTGAAAAAAAGAGGATATGATAATATGTATGTTTTGATATTTGAAATTCCACATCCTTGTTTATCTTTTACGTATATGGTATATTCTCCAGAATTGAGATTTGAAAATACATTAGAGTCTTGATAAGTATAACCATCTATAGAGTATTCATAAATTCCATTGCCATCTACATAAATTACCAAAGTATTATTTTGACTAAAATTTTTTGTATCTACTTTTTTTATCGAGGCTATGTTAGATTTGATTATTTCAAAAGTTTTTGTGGTTGTACACGATAGAGTTGCATAATTCTTTGTGACAGATACAGAATAATTACCAGGTGTACTAATTTTTACACTAGCTGAACTTTCTCCTGTTGACCATAAGTAGGAATCATAATTATTTGGTAAAGATATTGTAACTGAGTTACTGACTTCTTCACAATAAATATACTGATCTTTAATGTTAATTACTGGAATTTGATTTATAATAATGTTAAATGTGAATATTTTATAACATTGACTATCATTTTTGTTGGTTACTCGAGCATAAATTTTTTGAGGGTTAGAAACGTTTTGAAAATTATTTGATACAATCGAGTTGTTTTCTGTGATAGCTTCTTCTTGAGAAAAAAAATATTTTATTATGTAATTATTGTTTTGTAAAGAATTGAATATTTCTTCGTTTTTTCCATTTAGATTGATATTGGTTTTTCCATCATTATCTTGACTATCGTCGCATAGGTATAAGTCGGAAATATTTATCTCATCTGGTAAATGGTTTAAAAAAATAGAAAAACTAATTATTGAATTACAATCAAAATTGTTGAATTTATATACTTTTGCATAGAAAGTATTAATTTCCTGATTTAGTTCAACATTATCATTTTGTACATTTATATGGTTTTCTGCATCTGATAAAGAATTGAAATAAGAAATACCATAGATGTCAGCAGATTGATTGCCTTTAATTATATTATCTAATTGGTTTAAATTATATACAGTTCCCAACTCTCCACATGTATTAATATTTCCTGGATTGTTAGCAATTGGATTGTTAGCAATTGTTACTAATTTTGTTTTACTAATCTGTTCGTTTAATGTTGTGGTAAAGTTTGCCGAGACTGTAAAATTTCCTGCAGAAGTGTAGTAGTGCTCACCTAATAGAGATGTTGAGGTAGTACCATCTCCAAAATTCCATACTATACTTTCTATATCATTACCACCAGAAATTGTAAATGTTGTATTTTCACCTACACAAACATCATCATTAATAATTTCCCTTTTTTGGCACGAACCTCTTTCAATTTGTTGTGGCAAACCGCCAACACATGTTCCAGATAGAGGTGTGCTTGATAATTGAAAACCGCAACCGATTCCAATAATATCAGGATTATTAATTATACTCAAAGACTTCACACCATTAACAGGAACTGCATTTGTACAATAAATTTTGCAATCAGGCCCCAATTGTAATGCTCCTCCAATAAAATAAGATGGATTGTTTATTAGCACTTCTGTAGAAGTTATATCTTCCGCTTCGATATTATATTGGTATATATTTTTTTGACCAGAATAACTTGTAAAGCCAGAGCTTATATAAAGAAGGGAGCCTGAAGGTGAAAATTCTGCTCCATAACAGAACCTAGTCATTTGCAAAGTGTTAACAACTTTAGGATTTGAAACTATACCAGTAGAAAGGTTAAAATCAAAAAGCTCTACGTTTGTATAACCATTTACACAAACTATTTTACTCCCATTTGGAGAAAATTTTATATGACCTTGTGTTATATAATTTCCAAAAACAGTATTGTTGGTTAATACAACACCGACATTACTTACTACAGGATTTTCTACAATGCCCTCGCTATTTACTTTATATGCAATAAAAGCATTACTATTATATGCATGAGAGATAACCCAATAATTGCCATCATTCATTTTGTAAGCACATAATTTTTCACAAACCGGAGAATATAGTAATACGTTTTTTACAACAATATCTCCCAAGCCACCATCAGAATTCATGTTTACAATACTATATCTCAATCCTTCAGGATTTGCTACATGTGTCGTTGTAAATATGTAATAGGTATTATTTGAGGAAGGTAAAGGAACAATAATAACCGCCTGTGTACTAGATTTATGTCCCAACAAGTTATAACCATTGGGCATTACTTGATGATTTCTGTTCCAAACTTTTTCCCCATCAGTATAGAAAAGCAATTGCCCCGATTGGTTACTTATTGAAGCACATCCTTCATTGGTTTTTATTTGTCCGTCGCTTAAATTTACAGGAGAGCCACTATTAAAATCTAGTCCTGCTTTATTTCCAAAATACCATATGTTATTCTCTTTTTGCGCATAACAAGCGGTGAGATTTGAAAAAAATGCTACTAGTATAAAAATATAAGCTAAAGTTTTCTTTAAAATCATGATTTTGCATTATAAATTTGATAAGAAAGAATCATGTTGTTTAACGATTATTGGGTTTATTATTGGAAGATAATAGTGAAAAAGGATGTTTGAATATTAGTTACAAACAAGCTCGGTTTGTCTAAATATAATAACTATGCTAAGTAATATTTTTCAAAAAAATAAATTCTATATTAAGTTTAAATTGGAATTAAATCTCTAACAAATGAATAGTATCATATCTAACCACAAACTGTTAATTAAAATTATCTTTCCACCTAAAAAGTCTAGTATAGAATGGTAATTAATGTTTTAAATTGTGTTTAAATAAAGTAAAATAGGATAAGAAATAGCTTTTCATTTAAAAGTATAAATATTGGAATTATTATTTTAAGATTTTGAATGAAGTCGATCCTTTTTCAAAGAATAATTTAATTATATAAGTACTATTTGAAAGTGAAGATATATCAACAAAAAGATCCTTTTCATAGTTGTTTTTTGACACTGCCAATTTTCCATCAATAGAATAAATTTCAACTTTATTGATAAAGTCTTTAGATGCAATATTCAATTGTTGAGTTATGTAGTTAATACCGTATGAATAATCATAAAAACCATTACTGTAATCTTCATTTCCTAGGTTGTCTAAACAGCTAACAGTTGCTTTCCACCCTCTATTACTACCTACTTGATTAAAATAATCTCGTGGAGAAACAAATTCAAGTGTTAATGCACCTGATGGATCTTGAGATTCAAAGGTGAAGCCAAATGGATAAAAAGAATTACCAAATCCATATGAAAAAAAAGAATCATTAGTTGAAAGTTTATTTAGCAACGTTTCATTTGTTCCTATTCCGTCATATATAAATAGCCAAGCTCCACTAAATAAATTTAAATTGTTGAATGTTAACTTAATTTTTTTGTTTGGGATATTTGGTACAATGGTTCTAATTATATGTTCATTACTTCCATACCCTTGAGTTAGACCCCCGGTATCAGAAATTATTGTACCTCCACAATTATCTTCACCTTGAGTTGCAAAAATTAAAGAGTGTTTTGGGTAGCTCAAATTTGTTGAGCAACTAGATTTCAAATTAACTTCGTAGTAGTTATTAGGCAGTAAATTGTTAACAGAATATGAATTTACATTTGCTATAGACCAAATGGGTTCACTTCCAACAGGAACAATAGAAATTTCCCATTGTTGATTATTGACATTCGAATCGGTCCAACTAATCAGTGCATTATTTTGAGTAACGTTTTCTATATTTATAAAACCAATAGTATTTATGCAACTATTTACGCAATCTAAACCCAAACATGATGAATTATTTATATTTTGGATTATAGCATTTGCAGGTTGTTCGCCAAATCCTAGAGAAAAATTATGTACACAATAACTCATTATTGTACCTTCTGCATTTGGTTCGGTTACTGGTGTAGGGCAACCACCATAAGCAGGAACACATCCGTCAATTGCAGTATTATTGCCATTCCAAACACAAGTAAATGTATGATGTGATCCTAAAACATGACCTAGCTCATGAGTTACAACTAAAACTGGTTGCGAATACGTAGGAACTGATGCATAGTTAAAATCCAAATCTCCGTAAGCAAATTTTCCATCATTACAAAGACCATCAATAGCAGAAGCTTGTCCTCCTAATGCAGCGGGGTCTATATCGGCAATAAATCCTACATCACCATCAAAACTAGGTCTTGCATTAGCAAAAGCGGGTAAAATAAAGTTACTTGAGGTTGAAAAATAATCTTCTATAGTCCAAATAAAAATAGTTTTTAATGTAATCGATATTCCATCGTTATCAAATAAAGTTTGTGTGTTATTGAATATTGAAGTAATCCAATTGGCAGTTGCTACTATGTCGTTTCCATTAGCATTATATGCTTGATAACCGACTTCAAAATAGCTAGTAACACATTTTTCAGTTGAAAGATTTCTATTTACAACCTCATTATGATATTCTTTATTCTTTGTATTTGTTGTGTTGCAAATGAATTTTGGTTTTACAAGTAAATCATTATCAGAATAGATAATATATTTTGTCTTACTTAGTAATTTACCAATATTAATATTTCCATACTCTTTTGATGAAACAATGCCATTCATTTCATTTTCAAAAAAGTTAAATGATGCAATAGAATTATTATTACCTTTAATAATTCCTCTGTAATGAGCCCCTTTATTATAGTTTACATTGACTAATTTGTCCGTATTTAACTTGAAGTTTTCTGTAAATATATTAACTCTGTACAATTCAATGCTAATGGATTTGTTATCGAAAGGGACTTCAATTTCAATCGCATTATATCTATTCTCTAAAATTTCATTTATCCCAATCAAATTTAAACTCGCATAAGTAGAAGAACTTACAACAGAGTTATTTTCATCTCTATTGAAACTATTATCAATCTCTAAAATATTTATTTTGTGAAACTTAGCATTTAATACTTTAAGATTTTCAATTTCTATCGAAACTTTTTTCTGCCCCAAAAGTGCAAAAGGAATTGATAACAGAATAACTATATATAATTGAATATATTTCATAATTTTAGAATTATTTATTGTTATATTTTGGGTTTGTTATTTATTTGAAAACGTAAATTTTAACTCCATTCAATAGATTTTGCATTTATGGTTTCATTAGCAGTCAAACAGATTCTGATAGCAATATTTAGATTGAACAATGAAGTCAACTATAGCATATATTTATAGTAAAAAATGATAATAAAATTAATATTCTAAATTTTTTTGATTATTGCTTAATTAAGTTTGATCCAAGCATTCGAATTTTTCCTGTAATTGTAATAGTCGAAGGGCTAGTTGGTGTTTCTCTAACAGTTATGTTATCAGAAAGATAGTTTACATCCAAAGCTAATGCATTATTGATGATAACACATGAACCAGTTGCAGCTTTTTCAACAGGTTTTGTTTGTTTTATAAGTGACATATTAGTAACTCCACCACTAGTTGATACTACACTTCCAGTATATTCTCTATCAAAACCTTCATTACCCGTAATTTTAATTGTTGCACTTGACCCAGATGTAGAAATTGAAA
>CAZLEU010000058.1:0-16562 GCA_964558625.1 uncultured Flavobacterium sp. | reverse complement strand
TTCTGAAAAACTTTATCTGAATAATTTTTATAAGTTGGTGTTTCTACAAACTCTGTTATGGATTTTCTAAAACTAAGCTCAAAATTTGTTTTTTTGGACAATTTCAATTTAGTATAAAAATCTGCATTTATAAGATTTAAACCAACTGATGAACTTGAATTTTCAATGGAATTGGAATGTGTGGAAATATCAATAACACTCGAAACACCTTCTCCATAAAAAGGTGAAGTTCCGTTTTTTGAAATTCTAATTGTATTGGCTAAATTAGGATTTAATGCCGATATCAAGCCAAAGAAATGACTTGTTTGATAGAGTCTAATACCATTCCACAAAAATAAATTCTGATCATGTGTTCCACCTCTTACACTAATGTTTGAAACTGTTTCATCTGTATTGGTAATGCCAGGAAGCTGGTTCATTGTCATAAAAATATCGGATTCAATAAGACCAGGAAGTAAACCAAATTTTTTGGGTTTTACCTCAAAAGTACCATCGCTTTTTTTTGTAATACCCTTTGTCAAAATTATGGGAGCTTCTACTTCTTGTAATTCATTAACCAATGCTTTTAGAAAAATTTCGGGACAATTCTCTTTGTAAAGACTTATTGAGGATACTACTTTTTTTTCGTAGCTAATATGTGATATTTCTATATTATTAGGAACATTTTCTTTAACCTGAAAAAAACCTTTTTCATCACTTTTTGTAGAAAATCCAGTTCCTAATAAATTAATAGTAGCATCTGAAATTGGAATTTTGGTTTCAAAATCAACTATCAATCCACAAAGAGGTTTATCTAGTTTTTTGTTATTGATAACAGAAATATAATTATTGGAAATAAATTTGAATTGAAGTTTTGTCTTCTGCGAAATATAGTCAAGTTTATCTATTAATGTTAGTTCGTTTTGAGGCGGAACTATTTTGAAAATAGCTATTTCTTCTTCAATATAATTAAGAGTTACATTGTGATCTTTAGATATGCTTTCGAAAATTTTTTTTAATATAATAGACTTGCCTTCATCTTGTGCTGAGAGGCTAAAGGTGAAGGCAAAATAGAATAAAATACACAAAAATAAATTTTTAATAATCACCTTTTTTCTACAAGATTATAACTAGTTGGAGTTGTTTTTGAATAATTTAGATGGTAAGTAGCACTAATTATTTGCAAAGCAACGTCAATATTATTTAATGGAATCTTACCCGTAAAAAGCTGTTCTGATTTAATTTTATTACCATCAATAGTAATGTTGTATTGTCGTTCAATTTCATCTATAATTGTAGATAAGTTTTCTTTTTCAAATCCAATTTCATTTTTCGTCCACAGGGGTTTGTTTTCGTTTGTGGCTTGGTGAATAATTTTTTCATTGTCTTGAAAAGAGACCATTTGGCCTTTTGTTAGGATGACTTCTTTGTCATTATAATTTACTTTTACACGACCTTCAAAGCAAGTAACATCAAATCTTTCTTTTCTTGCTTTTACATTAAACTGAGTACCGAGAACAGTTACTTTTCCTAAGTTGGTATTGACTTCAAATTTTTTTCCTTTAGCAACTTTAAAGTAGGCTTCACCTTGTAAACCAAGTTTTCTATTATTGTCCCAAAACCATTTTTTGTATTCTATTTCTGAACCAGCATTTAAGATAACTTCAGAATTGTCAGGCAACATAAATTTTGTTTTGTTTCCATTTTCGGCATATTCTTTTGAAGTTGAAAATGTGGTATAAGTAAACAATAAACCGAAGCATATGACCAAAACTGCAGCGATTCGCATGAACCAATTTGGTTGAAACGTAATCACTTTTCTATTTTCCTTTTTGATAGAAAGGATATTGTTCAACATGTTTTGACTATCAAACGAAGCGGTTTCTAGTTCAGAAGAGTATTTTTTAATTTTTTCATACAGATGATAATCTGGTTCAGATTGAAATTCTTTCAACTCCGAATCGGTCATTTCTCCGCTCAGCCATTTTGCTAATTTGTAATTTTCTTCCATAAAATTCATTATTACCCTACTGAAACATTTGAATAATAAAATACCCTACTTGAAATTTTTAAATTCTTTTCTTAATTCTACCAAGGCCAAATGAATACGCTTTTCAACTGCTTTTACACTTATTCCTAATTCTTGAGCAATTTCAGTATATTTTTTTCCATCTATACGATTCATTAAAAAGGCGATTCTTTGAGTTTCATTTAAACTTTCTATAGCAAATAGTAATTTATCTTTAAACTGATTTTCTTCTAGTATAAATTCGGGGTTTTCATTAAACCTTTCATTTTGAGAATTGTTTTTTTGATAATTCAATTTCACTTTTTCATGAGCAATGATATTCAATGAAGCATTATTGGCAATTGTATATATATATGATTTTGCTTTTTCAAGAGGAACATCTTTACAGTTTTGCCATAATTTTATAAAAGCTTCTTGTGTTATGTCTTCGGCATGTTCTTGATTTCCAAATTTGAATAAAAGAAAATTACGTAATGGTTTTACATGTGCATTAAAAAAAACCGAAAAAACCGATTCTTTACATACTTCAGAAAGAAATGTTGAGGACATAATATAGTAATTTTAGGTAAACTTAATTATTTTTTTTAACTTAGTAAGTTTCGGTTGCTCTAGTTTTGAATACATTATAGATTGCAATAATACAACTTTTTAATTTTTTGGTCAGTGACCAAAGTCACAATTGAGTTTTTGGAATAAGTATAAATTCTATACTTTAACAAAGTATTGAAAAAAAAAACGATATGATGGTAGGGTATTTTAAAGCTATAATGTTTTACTACAAATGAAAAAAAAATAACTTATGAAAACGAAACAAATTTTAGTACTCTTTATTTTTATTTTGTTCAGTTGTCAAAAAGAAGAAAGTGAAATAATCGATGATTCGCAAAATACAAAATCATCAAATTTAATTTCAAATTCACCATTGGTAAAATTGATTTCGAGAACAACCCAGAGCCCAACATCGATTGATAATGTTTTAGATAATTCCAATTGTTTTAGTGTTCAACTTCCAGTTACTGTTATTGTAAATGGAATAACAATAGAAGTTTCGAATCAAGCCAATTATCAAACAGTTCAAAATGCTATTGATGCATATTCAACAGATGATGATATCGTAAATTTTGTATACCCAATAACAATAAAGTATCAAAACTTCACGACTCAAGTTTTAAATAATTCAGATGATTTAGATAATGTTCTCGATAATTGTGGTGAAGACGATGGTTTTGATGAAATAGATTGTATATCAATAAATTACCCTATTATTATAACTGTTTATGATACAAATAATCAGATAGCAAATACAATTACAATAGTTTCTAATGCTCAACTTTTTAATTATATCGCCACTTTAACACCACAAACAATATCAACGATTGTTTATCCGATTTCAGTTACCAATTCTTCGGGACAAAGTGTTGTCATTAATTCTAACAACGAGTTAGAAAGTTTTATAGATAGTTCTATTGATGATTGTGATGATTCAAGTGTTCCAAGCCCAACTTTTACTTCGGTTTTAACTTCTGGTACATGGCATGTTAGCTATTTTAGTGAAGATGGAGATGATAAAACAACAGATTATTTGGGATATGATTTTACCTTTAATCCCAATTGGTCAATACAAATAGTAAATAGTGGAAATACATCTTCTGGAACATGGACAAATTATATGGATAGTGGAGAAAATAAGCTTAATCTAACTTTTTCTAATACTTACTTAGCAGAATTAGTAGAAGATTGGAGTATCTTAGAATACAATCAAACTGTAATCAGATTAAAAAATATAAGCGGTGGAGATGGAAGTATAGATTACCTATATTTTACTAAAAATTAATCAATAACTTAAATAATAAATACTTATGAAAACTTTAAAATTAATTCCAATTTTAGCAATGATTTTTATGCTAAACGTAGCCTCAATGTGTAGCAATGATGATGATAACTCAAATTCAAATTCTGATTCAACTACTCCAGCTCAAGTAACAACAAACGTATCCAACGGGACATGGAAAGTAACGCTCTACAATGAAAACGGTACAGTAAAGACATCTAATTTTTCAGGGTATAATTTTACGTTTGGTGCTAGTAATGCTTTGTCAGCAACTAATGGAAATTCTACTTATACTGGAAATTGGTCTACTTATACAGATAGTGGTTCAACCAAAATGGATTTAGGATTTACAGCAACAAGTGGTGACTTTGAATCAATAAGTGAAGATTGGAGAGTTTTATCTTCAACATCAAGCAAAATAGAATTAAAACATGTAAGTGGAGGAGATGGAAGTATTGATTTATTAAACTTTGAAAAGAATTAATTTCTAAATACATGCATTAATTTAAAACCATTCATTAATTTGAATGGTTTTTTTATTTAAATCTATTTAAACTTCAATTTCAAATGCTTAAATTTGCACTTCAATTTTTTAGAAATTAACAACAATTATGTTCAATAATTTAAGCGATAAATTAGATAAAGCCTTTCATATCCTAAAAGGTCACGGAAAAATCACCGAAGTCAATGTTGCCGATACACTTAAAGAAGTTCGTCGTGCCTTATTAGATGCCGATGTTAACTTTAAGATTGCTAAAGATTTTACCACAAGAGTAAAAGAAAAAGCAATTGGTCAGGATGTTTTAACGACATTACAACCAGGACAGTTAATGGTCAAATTGGTTAAAGATGAGTTGACCGAATTAATGGGTGGAGATGCTGCAGGAATAAACCTTTCTGGGAACCCAACCGTTATTTTGATGTCGGGTCTTCAAGGATCGGGTAAAACTACTTTCTCTGGAAAGTTAGCCAATTATCTCAAGACTAAGAAAAATAAAAAACCGCTTCTTGTTGCATGTGATATATACCGTCCAGCGGCTATTAATCAGCTACATGTTGTAGGTGACCAAATAGGTGTTGAAGTATATTCAGAGCCTGAAAATAAAAACCCAGTCGATATTTCTCAAAAAGCAATCACTTATGCAAAATCCAACGGCTTCAATGTTGTGATTGTCGATACAGCTGGTCGTCTAGCTGTTGATGAAGAAATGATGACTGAAATTGCTAATGTCCACAAAGCCATTCAACCTCAAGAAACATTGTTTGTAGTTGATGCGATGACAGGTCAAGATGCTGTCAATACAGCCAAGGCTTTTAATGACAGATTAAATTTTGATGGAGTTATTCTTACCAAATTAGATGGGGACACTAGAGGTGGAGCTGCGATTACCATCAAATCGGTTGTGAACAAGCCAATTAAGTTTGTTGGAACTGGTGAAAAAATGGATGATGATATCGTAAATTTTGTATACCCAATAACAATAAAGTATCAAAACTTCACGACTCAAGTTTTAAATAATTCAGATGATTTAGATAATGTTCTCGATAATTGTGGTGAAGACGATGGTTTTGATGAAATAGATTGTATATCAATAAATTACCCTATTATTATAACTGTTTATGATACAAATAATCAGATAGCAAATACAATTACAATAGTTTCTAATGCTCAACTTTTTAATTATATCGCCACTTTAACACCACAAACAATATCAACGATTGTTTATCCGATTTCAGTTACCAATTCTTCGGGACAAAGTGTTGTCATTAATTCTAACAACGAGTTAGAAAGTTTTATAGATAGTTCTATTGATGATTGTGATGATTCAAGTGTTCCAAGCCCAACTTTTACTTCGGTTTTAACTTCTGGTACATGGCATGTTAGCTATTTTAGTGAAGATGGAGATGATAAAACAACAGATTATTTGGGATATGATTTTACCTTTAATCCCAATTGGTCAATACAAATAGTAAATAGTGGAAATACATCTTCTGGAACATGGACAAATTATATGGATAGTGGAGAAAATAAGCTTAATCTAACTTTTTCTAATACTTACTTAGCAGAATTAGTAGAAGATTGGAGTATCTTAGAATACAATCAAACTGTAATCAGATTAAAAAATATAAGCGGTGGAGATGGAAGTATAGATTACCTATATTTTACTAAAAATTAATCAATAACTTAAATAATAAATACTTATGAAAACTTTAAAATTAATTCCAATTTTAGCAATGATTTTTATGCTAAACGTAGCCTCAATGTGTAGCAATGATGATGATAACTCAAATTCAAATTCTGATTCAACTACTCCAGCTCAAGTAACAACAAACGTATCCAACGGGACATGGAAAGTAACGCTCTACAATGAAAACGGTACAGTAAAGACATCTAATTTTTCAGGGTATAATTTTACGTTTGGTGCTAGTAATGCTTTGTCAGCAACTAATGGAAATTCTACTTATACTGGAAATTGGTCTACTTATACAGATAGTGGTTCAACCAAAATGGATTTAGGATTTACAGCAACAAGTGGTGACTTTGAATCAATAAGTGAAGATTGGAGAGTTTTATCTTCAACATCAAGCAAAATAGAATTAAAACATGTAAGTGGAGGAGATGGAAGTATTGATTTATTAAACTTTGAAAAGAATTAATTTCTAAATACATGCATTAATTTAAAACCATTCATTAATTTGAATGGTTTTTTTATTTAAATCTATTTAAACTTCAATTTCAAATGCTTAAATTTGCACTTCAATTTTTTAGAAATTAACAACAATTATGTTCAATAATTTAAGCGATAAATTAGATAAAGCCTTTCATATCCTAAAAGGTCACGGAAAAATCACCGAAGTCAATGTTGCCGATACACTTAAAGAAGTTCGTCGTGCCTTATTAGATGCCGATGTTAACTTTAAGATTGCTAAAGATTTTACCACAAGAGTAAAAGAAAAAGCAATTGGTCAGGATGTTTTAACGACATTACAACCAGGACAGTTAATGGTCAAATTGGTTAAAGATGAGTTGACCGAATTAATGGGTGGAGATGCTGCAGGAATAAACCTTTCTGGGAACCCAACCGTTATTTTGATGTCGGGTCTTCAAGGATCGGGTAAAACTACTTTCTCTGGAAAGTTAGCCAATTATCTCAAGACTAAGAAAAATAAAAAACCGCTTCTTGTTGCATGTGATATATACCGTCCAGCGGCTATTAATCAGCTACATGTTGTAGGTGACCAAATAGGTGTTGAAGTATATTCAGAGCCTGAAAATAAAAACCCAGTCGATATTTCTCAAAAAGCAATCACTTATGCAAAATCCAACGGCTTCAATGTTGTGATTGTCGATACAGCTGGTCGTCTAGCTGTTGATGAAGAAATGATGACTGAAATTGCTAATGTCCACAAAGCCATTCAACCTCAAGAAACATTGTTTGTAGTTGATGCGATGACAGGTCAAGATGCTGTCAATACAGCCAAGGCTTTTAATGACAGATTAAATTTTGATGGAGTTATTCTTACCAAATTAGATGGGGACACTAGAGGTGGAGCTGCGATTACCATCAAATCGGTTGTGAACAAGCCAATTAAGTTTGTTGGAACTGGTGAAAAAATGGATGCTATCGATGTTTTCTATCCAAATCGTATGGCAGAGCGTATTCTCGGAATGGGTGATGTTGTATCTTTAGTAGAACGTGCTCAAGAACAGTATAATGAAGAAGAAGCTAGAAAATTACAAAAGAAGATTGCCAAAAATGAATTCGGTTTTGATGATTTTTTAGCTCAAATTCAACAAGTTAAAAAAATGGGAAATATGAAAGACTTGGTAGGAATGATACCAGGTGCTTCAAAAGCCATGAAAGATGTTGAAATTGAAGATGATGCTTTCAAGCACATTGAGGCAATTATTTACTCAATGACTCCTAAGGAAAGAAGTAAGCCTGCTATCATCGATATGAAAAGGAAAACCAGAATAGCAAAAGGATCTGGAAGAAAGATAGAAGAAGTCAATCAGTTGATGAAACAGTTTGACCAAATGAGCAAAATGATGAAAATGATGCAAGGTCCAGGTGGAAAAAACATGATGAAGATGATGGCTGGTATGAAAGGTGGAATGCCTAGAATGTAAAAAAATAGATTAAGGTTTAAAGTTTCAAATGTGAAAGTTTTAAACCTTTCTTTTTTAGATAACTAACTATTTGTTTTAGGTTAAACACAACAAGTAAACCTGAGACTCTAAACCATAAACAAATGCAAATATTAGACGGGAAAAAAGTATCCGAAGATATCAAAAACGAAATAGCCGCTGAGGTTCAGAAAATGAAAGATAATGGTGAGAAAGTGCCTCACCTAGCTGCGATAATTGTTGGAAATGATGGAGCAAGTTTGACTTACGTTGGTAGCAAAGTAAAAGCTTGTGAAAGAGTAGGTTTTGAATCTACTCTTGTTAAAATGCCAAGTACAACATCGGAAACGGAACTACTTAAAAAAATTAAGGAATTAAATCAAAATGATGATATAGATGGTTTTATTGTACAACTTCCATTGCCAAAACAAATAGATACGCAAAGTATCATTAATGCTATTGATCCAAGTAAAGATGTAGATGGTTTTCATCCAGAAAATTTTGGAAAAATGGCTTTGGATATGAGTACTTTTATTCCAGCGACACCTTTTGGAATTCTGGAGCTTTTAGAAAGATATAATGTGCCAACAGATGGCAAACATACAGTGATTATTGGAAGAAGTCATATTGTTGGTAGACCAATGAGTATCTTGATGGGAAGAAATCATTTTCCAGGTAATTCAACTGTTACTTTAACACATAGTCATACTAAAAACATCAACCAAATTACATCGCAAGCCGATATCATCATCACTGCTCTGGGTGTTCCAAATTACCTAAAAGCCGAAATGGTAAAAGATGATGTTGTTGTAATTGATGTTGGAATTACTCGAGTTGCTGACGAAAATTCTGAAAAAGGATACCGAATTGTTGGTGATGTTGACTTTGAGAATGTTTCAAAAAAAGCGTCATTTATTACTCCAGTTCCAGGTGGAGTAGGGCCAATGACAATTGCAATGTTACTTAAGAACACACTTTTGGCGAGAGAGCAAAAAAGGTTAAAAAAATAATATGATAATTTCTGTAGCTACAAGAGAACAACTTGTTGAGGTTCAGAAGTTGGCACAAGTTATATGGCCAGCTACTTACAATACAATTCTTTCTCAAGAACAGTTTGATTACATGATGGAAATGATGTATAGTATTCCTTCACTTGAAAAGCAGTTTGAAAACGGAAAAGTTTTTTTGCTCGTTCAAGATGAAAATCGTTTTGTTGCTTTTGCTTCTTACGAGTTGCATATTGAGAATTCCAATACTACTAAAATTCATAAACTATATGTTTTACCAGAAACACAAGGGAAAGGAATTGGGAAAAAACTAATAGATATTATCAAAGAAATTTCTAGAAAAGAAAATGATGAAATTTTGCAGCTTACTGTAAATCGTCATAACAAAGCCAAAGATTTTTATTTGAAATATGGGTTTACTATCAAAGAAGAAAAAATCTTTGAGATTGGTAATGGATATGTTATGGATGATTATGTAATGAAACTGGATTTATAACCTTTTATCAATTCAAATTTTAATTGTCAATATTTGATTATTTTTACATCAAATCACTTTTATGGCTTTTCTAAAAAAAATAAATTCAAAAGCGAAAGCTGAAACGAATACAGGTTTTGGTACAAATGCTTCTAGTTATGGTGGTCGATTTATTTCTAAAAACGGTAATGCCAATGTTAGAAAAACAGGGATCAATTTTTTTGACAGTATAAGTTGGTATCATACAATGTTAAATATCCCTCGTTGGAAATTTTTTCTCATTATAATATTGTTTTATTTTTTAGTAAACTTCTTTTTTGCGAGTCTTTATTTGCTAATAGGAATTGAGCATCTACAAGGAGCTCGAGTATACACGTTAGCAGATAAGTTGGGACAAGCTTTCTTTTTTAGTATACAAACTTTTACAACTGTAGGTTACGGTCATATTAGTCCAAGTGGATTTTTAGCTAGTTTTACCGCTGCGGTGGAGGCTCTGTTTGGATTATTAAGTTTTGCTATTGCTACAGGTTTGTTTTATGGGAGATTTAGTAAGCCCAAAGCTCATATTTTATTCTCTGAAAATGCTCTTATAGCACCCTATAAAGACAGTAAGGCTCTGATGATACGATTAACACCCTATAAGAATGCTAACTTAACAGACATTGAGGCCAAAGTAACCTTGGGTTTGCAAATGGAGGAAGACGGAAAAATTACTAATAAATTTTATTTTTTAGAATTAGAAATGGATCGTGTCAACTCACTAAATTTGAGTTGGACCATTGTGCATCCTATTGGAGAAACAAGTCCATTAAATGGCTTTTCAGAAACAGATTTTAAAAATGTTGTTGGAGAGGTGATAGTGTATGTAAAAGCCTTTGATGATATGTTTAGTAATACCGTAGTAAAGAGAACTTCGTATATTTTTGAAGAAATTATATATGGTGCTAGATTTGTACCAATGTTTACAAAAAACGATAACGCTACTAAAACGTTGCTACACATTGATAGATTAAATGGTTTTGAAAGAGTAAAATTAAGCTAAACTTGAAATTTGATTTTGAGCCTTTTTTAAGAAAGCTTTCATTAATAATCTATTCGGTGCAATTCTTGCATTAATTAGCATTTTTTTAGCCGAAGATTTTTCAAGTGATTCCTCTTGAATTGTTTGTTTAGTTCCCATAAACCAAGATACAAAGTTAAAATTGGTTTCAGCAGAAATTTCACTTTTAGATGTTGTCACTTTATCATCACCATTGTTAACCAAAAGCGATATTGTTGTTACATTAGTTTCAACACTAGTTTGGCTTACCATAGTGGAACTACTGAATGATAAAATAAATAAAATGATTGCAGGGAATGATGCTAAATTTGAAAATTTAAATTTATTCATAATAGTAGGTTTTTTAATTAAAAACTAATCTTTGGGGAAATCAGTTTTATTTTGGTGGAGCAAAGCTATAGTAATTGAAATCTGATATAAAATATTATCGTTGAAATGCATAAAAACTCGTTAAAAGTTTTATTTCTTATGATTAATATGCTTCAAATCTTCATATATCGTGCATAGAAACAAAAAGAGATGCATAAAGCATCTCTTTTGATTGTATAAAATCGCAAAAAAATTATTTTTTAATAACTAATCTAAAACCTTCGCCATGAATATTTAATACTTCTACATTTTCGTCAAGTTTAAGGTATTTTCTAAGTTTAGCAATATAAACATCCATACTTCTAGAAGTAAAATAATTATCATCTCTCCATATTTTTGTTAAGGCTAATTCCCTTGGCATCAAATCATTTTCATACAATGCTAGCATTTTTAATAACTCATTTTCTTTTGGAGACAATTTAATAGGCTCTTGATCTTGGAAAGTTAAAAAACGTAGTTTTGAATTAAGATGGAATTTTCCAATTTGAAACTCAAATTTGACAGGTTCATTTTTGACTTCAGATGATTTACGCTGTATGATTGCTTTGATTTTCATTAATAAAACCTCAGAATCAAAAGGTTTATTAAGATAATCATCAGCTCCTACTTTATAGCCTTTTAAGACATCTTCTTTCATTGACTTTGCAGTCAAGAATATAATTGGAACTTCTTTATTTTTTTCTCTTATTTCTTTAGCTAATGTATACCCATCTTTATATGGCATCATAACATCTAAGATGCATAAGTCATAGGTGTCTTTTTTAAATTTTTCAAATCCTTCCATGCCATTTTTTGCGAGTACAACTTCAAAATCATTTAGCATTAAATAATCTTTGAGTATAGCTCCAAAATTTTGGTCATCTTCAACTAGTAGTATTTTTTTGTTTGTTGTTTCCATTTTTTTTAGTTTATTAGTGGTATTTTTATGATGAATGTGCTTCCTTTACCTTTTTCGCTTTCAACGAAAATGAGTGCATTATGGTCTTCAACAATCCTTTTTACATAGGATAAGCCCAACCCGTGACCTTTGACATTATGAATATCTCCGGTATGTTCTCTATAAAATTTTTCAAATATCCTTTTCTGGGCAACTTTACTCATTCCTAAACCTTGATCTTTTACTTTTATTATGATATAATCTTTAACATTTTCTGTATAAACATCTATGATAGGCGGATTTGGAGAATATTTTATTGCATTATCCAAAATGTTTACAATAACATTAGTAAAATGAACATCGTTTAATAAAGCATGTGTTCTTGTTGCTTGTAAATGTGTTGTTATTTTACCTTGTCGATCTTCAATTATTAAATTAACATGATCAATAGCTTCACTAATGATGTCATGTACATTATTATTCTCTTTATTTATTTCGAGTTCTTTCTTTTCCAATTTTGAAATTCTAAGAACATTTTCCACTTGGGCATGCATTCTCTTATTCTCATCCCTTATCATTTGCAAATAACGTTTCACTTTTTCATGGTCATCAATAACTTTTGGGTTCTTGATTGCATCTAGCGCAAGATTTATTGTTGCTATTGGCGTTTTAAATTCATGCGTCATGTTATTTATAAAATCAGTCTTAATTTCAGAAATTTGACGTTGTTTTATTAATTGACTTAATGCACTGGTATAGGCTATTATTATAATTAACGTAAAAATTATTGATAAAATTGTTATTCCAATTAATTCAGAAAACAAGAATCTTTTTTTCTGAGGGAAGCTAACCATCAATTCATATTTTGTGTTTCCATCATTGTCTGTAAAAATAGGAATTGATGATGTATTTGACTTTTCATAACGAAATTTTTCCGATTTTATTTTAGTAGCTAGACCATTGCTGTATATTCCAAATTCAAAAGGTGTTTTTACATCATATTCGTCAAGATAAAATTTAAGTAAATCTCTTAGTTTTTCAACAGAAATTCTTTCTTGAATTGGTTTTGCTGCTGCTATATCTTTGAAAAATATTTCAAATTGTGCATTGTCTAAAATTGCCAAGTTTCCAGCTTTCTGAATTTTTACATCAGGTGAGATCTTGTGCTGTAAACTAGAATTATCAATTTTATTATTGTGGTAAATCTCAGTTGTTCTCTTACTGGTGAAATTTTTTAATTTCAAACTGTCAATTTTTTTATCAAAGAGCGAAGAAGACAAATTAAAATCTTCAGATATTATATTGTTTGAATAAATTATAGTTTCATTAGTTTTTGAGTTTCGTTGGTAATATCCAAATTCTAAAAAATCACTTCTCTCAGGATCTTTACCAATACTATCTTTAAGTTTTTTGTATTTGTCAATAAAACTGTAGGCCTCTTCTTTTTGAATTCTTTCGGCAACGTTGCCTATAACTTGAGCTACATGAAAGCGAAATTGCTCATCATTGTTTTTTAAAGAAGTATTAAACCAATAAACTTGAACGACAATTATCCCAATCAAGGATAAACTCATTAAAAGTACGAGTAAACGAAAAAATAATTTATTCATACGTACAAATTTAAGATTTTAACAATTAGCGTAAGAATAGATTAACCAAACATTAACATTAACAAAAAAAATTATTAATTTGTTAATGTTTTAAGTATTTCATTAATTTTTGTTTTCGCAGTTTCGAGATCAACGTTTTCAATAATGTAATCGCTTTTAGCATTTCTTTCATCATCAGAAATTTGATTTTTTATTCTGCTTAAAACTTTATCACGTGTAGTCTTGTCTCTTTCTATAACTCTTTGAATTCTAGTCTCTAAAGGTGCTGTAATATTTATTATTATATCACAATCTTTATAACTTCCGCTTTCAAATAATATGGCTGTTTCTTTTACAATGTATGTATAATCATTGTGTTCTTTGAGCCAATTTTCGTAGTGCTTTTTTACTTCGGGATGAACAATTGCATTTAATTGTTTTAATTTTTCAGGATCATTAAAAACAACTTCAGCTAATTTTTGTCTGTCAAGTGTGTTAGAATTAGTTGTTATTTCTTTTCCGAAGAAGAATATTATTTTTTCAATTACGTCCGAGAATTCCATAACTTTTTTGGCTTCAATATCGGATACATAAATAGGAATACCCTTTGATTTTAAGTAATTCGCTATAGTAGATTTTCCACTTCCTATACCACCAGTCAAACCAATAATTTTTGTTTGATTTTTAGTTTTCACAAAAAATAATTTTGGGAATGCTTTTTTGGGGTCCTTATTAAGAATGTTTATTTTAATAAATGATTCTAAAAATCCTATCCCATAACCATAAAATTGTATCCAAACTGCTTTTATCGAATAAAAGCCAATTACTAAACTTCTATTTTTTACACTTGAAGCTAAAAACAAGATTAAAAAATAAATGAAATATAGTTTTAACGGTAAATCGATAGCAAATAATAATAAAATTAACGATCCAAAAAAACCAAGAATAAATATTGAAGGAATCCAATAAGTGATCTTTACATATTCTGGATGCCATTTGTTTAAAATTGGTCTAACTTTTCCAAATTTAGTTACTTGAAGATCAAATTTTTCCCAATCTATTCTTCTTTTATGGTATACAAAACAATTTTTTAACAGGCGTGACTCATAACCAAGTTTCCACAAACGTATTGTTAAATCGGGATCCTCTCCTGGATGAATATCTCCAAAACCATTTGAAGCTAAAAATGCTTTTTTAGAAATTCCCATATTAAAACTGCGAGGTTGAAATTTATTTAGTTTTTCTGAACCACCTCTAATTCCTCCTGTTGTTAGAAAGGATGTCATGGCAAAATTAATTGCTTTTTGAATAGATGAAAATGATTTTAATGCATTATCACTTCCTCCATAAAAATCAACAAAATTTGAATTTAATTCGGTTTCTACATTATTAAGATAATCTTCAGGTATGATACAATCAGAATCAAAAATTATAAAATAGTCACCTTTAGCTTTCTTCATGCCATAATTTCTTGAATCTCCAGGTCCAGAATTATGTTTGAAATAATATGATATATTTAATTTGTTTTTAAATGTATCGATTATTGATTCACACTTTTTCGTTGAACCATCTTCGATAATCACTATTTCATAATCTTTTTTATATGTAGACGCTACTAAACTTTTGAGTAATTCTTCTATCTCATCTGGACGATTATAAACAGGAATTATTATAGAAAAAAACATTGGTTGTTTGGTTTTATAATTTTAACAAATATAAAAAAAATCCGCCTCGTTTAACAACGAGACGGATTATAAAGTGTAGTAAATTAGGGTAAAATTATTCTTTTACCACTTTTATAGTTTTAACTTCATTATTTGAAGTAACTTTTACCATATAAGTACCACTTGGTAATGCAGACATATCAACTTGTGACATATTAGCATTAACAGTTTTAGCAATAACTTGTTGACCTACTATGTTATAAACAGAAACGCTAGTTATTGTTTTGTTGTATTCTAAATTCAAGATGTCAACAACTGGGTTTGGTCTGTATGTAAAATTAGCATTATCAAAAGTATCAGTTGCTAAATTAGCACAACTAATAGATCTTGTTCTATCCGTATCTTGAACTTCACATTGGTCTGAAAGGTGAGTATAGAAACGGATATCACCTGTTACTGTTGATGTCCAAGTTAGTGGTGTTGTACCATATATAAGAGCTGTTGTTCCTGTAGCATCACCTATTGTGATAAAGTCAGTTGCAACTGAACTTGTAAATGTATATGAAGTACCAGTAGTTACAGTTACTCTAGAGTACTCACCAGCCCAACCACCTGTTGTGATATCTTGTGGTGTTCCTGTACATGTAGGAACAAAAGTAGCTGTTGGCCATTGAGATCCATTTAAGCAATATCCTGGAGAACCAGCAGTTGTGAAGCTAAATACCGTACAACCAGTTACGCTACCTGCTGTGAAATTTGGTACTGCTGACCAGTAGAAAGTTGAGTTATAAGGCACGTTTGTTATGTTAACTGCAGTGTTGGCAGTTGTACCTAATGATGTCATTGTAGCTAATGATGTTCCCCACATGATTGTGTAGTTAGTTGGAGCTGGTCCAGTAACTGGTGCAGTCCATGCTAAGCTAATAACTCCTGGAGTTGTAAATGCAACATTTGTAGCGCCGTTTGCAGGCGTAGTCAAAGTAGCACAACTTGGAGGACAATCTGTTTGAGTTTGAGCTGTACTTACAAGAGTACATGTTGTAAGTTGATCATTTGTAAGTGTTAATACAACAGAAGTTCCATTTGCATAAGGACCAAATTGAACTGTACCCGCAGCAGATAGTGTTTGTGTTGCACTTGCTTGGTTATCAGAAACTGTAAGTGATGTGGCAGAACCTAGATTGGTAACATTTGCAGTAACAAAGAATTGAGCTGCAACAGCACAGTTACTAACAACTTCAAAAGTTGCAGTTGGTTCAACACATACTAATGGGCAAATGATTTTGAAAGTTTGACTTCTAGCAGTTGTTCCTTCACTGTCTAATAATATAAGGTATTCCACTCCTGCAGTTAAAGTTCCTAATGGCACTGTACCAGCCGAAAAAAGATCATCTATACATGTCCAACCTGTGTTATCACACGATCCACTTGCTTCTTTATAATAATAATCTACATAACCACCAGTAGGTGATGATACTTGTAAGCTATAGTCACCATCAGCAGGAGCTGTGAATGAATACATTTTTTCTACACCAGGTGTACTAAAACCACAA
>CAZLEU010000057.1:0-16579 GCA_964558625.1 uncultured Flavobacterium sp. | reverse complement strand
ATTCTTACTTTTCCGTTGATGGCTTCAATATCTTTTGATACGCCTAAAACGGCTTCAGATAAACTTATATATAAATCGTAATGGAGGTTTTCTCCTTCACGTTTAAGAAATTCGTGTTCTAATTCTTCAATAGCAACGATTAAATCACCTGGTATACTATTGTTTCCTGGTGCGTCGTTTCCTTTGTTAGAAACTTTTAGTTGCATCCCATCTACTACCCCTGCTGGAATTTTGATAGAAACCGTTTCGTCTTCTAAAATCATGCCTTGTGAGTCGGCATTGGCAGGTTTTTTATCCATAATTTGACCCGAACCACCACATGTTGGACATGTCGAAGCCGATTGCATTCTGCCTAAGATCGTATTGGTAACACGCATTACTTGTCCTTGTCCGTTACAAGTAGAACAGGTTTTATATGTAACTCCTTGTGCTTGAACTTTACGTTTTACCTTTACTTTTTTCTCTACTCCATTGGCTATTTCCTCCAAAGTTAATTTAACTTTAATACGAAGGTTGCTTCCTTTTACACGACGCTGACCGCCACCGCCACCAAATCCGCCAAATGCGCCACCGCCAAATGCGCTACCAAAAATATCTCCAAATTGACTGAAAATATCATCCATGTTCATGCTACCACCACCAAATCCTCCTGCGCCATCAAATGCTTGGTGACCATATTGATCGTATTTGGCTCTTTTTTGAGGATCACTCAAAACTTCATACGCTTCGGCTGCTTTTTTGAAATTCTCTTCGGCTTCTTTATTTCCTGGATTTTTGTCAGGATGAAATTCTATCGCTTTCTTGCGGTAGGCTTTTTTGATTTCGGCTTCGGATGCATTCTTGGAAATGCCTAATATTTCGTAAAAATCTTTTTTCATAATTTGGTATTAAGATTAAAGTATCAAGTAGTAAGACCTGCTTAAACTCAATATTTTAAAATATAGTTTACATTCCTACTACTACTTTTGGAAAACGAATTATTTTATCGCCCAATTTGTATCCTTTTTCAAGAACATCTACAATCTTTCCTTTTAAATCATCAGATGGTGCTGGAATTTGGGTAATTGCCTCGGCAAAATCGGCATTAAATGTATCACCAACTCTTACTTCTACTTGCTCTAATCCTTTGGAAACTAGTGTTCCTTTTAATTTTTCATATATCAATTCAACACCTTTTAGCAAAAGTTCGTCTTCCGACTTGGAAATTTCAATCATCGCTCTGTCAAAATCGTCCATTACTGGCAACATGGCTTGTAAAACTTCTTGATTGGCAGTTTTGAACAAATCGATACGCTCTTTTGAAGTACGTTTTTTATAATTTTCAAACTCTGCAAAAAGACGCAAAAATTTATCTTTTTCATTAGATAACTCTTCTTGCAATTGTTGTTCTACTGTTAATTCGCTTGCTGCTTCTACCTCATTTACAATGTTTTCTGAAGTATTCTCCAAAGTATTCTCGTCAACAATTGGTTCGTTTTCTTGGTTTTCAGTATTCATTGTATCGTCTTGTTTTTTATTCTTAAAAATATTTTTAATATCCATAGCTGTATGATTTCTACATTTTTTTATCAAATTATCTGCCATTTTTTATTTTATGTCAAATTGTCACCATTTTGGCTTTTTAACTTGACTTTATTGTACTACTAAAAAATTAGGAAAACTTTAAGACTATATCGATTTCGAATTGAGTACATTTGGAATAATAAAGTTCTTTTTAAAAGGTTGGGCTTTATAATTTTCCAATTATTAATTCGATTCCGATACATAAAAAACTCCAGCAAAACTGGAGTTTTTTTTGTATTCTTATTCGAGCATTCTGCTTTGTAGAGGGTAAGAAAAAGTAATGTTATAGCAATAGGTTGTTCAATGCCTTTTCTGGTGTATCATATTCAAATTTAAATCCGAGTTGGAGTGCTCTTTTGGGCATTATGGTTTTGTTTTGAAAGAGCAAAGTATGCATTTCGCCCAAAATCAATTTCATTGCAAACTGGGGAATATTGGGTAAAAACAAAGGTCTTTTTAGTATTCTTGCTATGGTTTTGGTCAATTCCTTATTGGAAATTGGGTTAGGCGCAACAGCATTCAGAATCCCTTCGACTTGATTTGTAATTACAAAATAATACAACTTTACTAAATCCTCAATGTGAATCCATGATTGAACTTGTTTTCCAGAACCAAAACCAGAACCGACACCATATTGTATTGGTTTGACCATTTTGGCTAGTGCGCCCCCTTTTGCCGAGAAAACAATTCCAGTGCGAAGTACGGTTGTTTTGATTGATAGCAATTGAAATTGATTGGCACTTTCCTCCCACTTGACTACCAAATTACTTAAGAAACTGTCTTCTATTTCGGGTGAGTTCTCGTCATATACTTTGGAAAAACTATCGGGATAAATGGCTGTTCCCGATGCAGAAATAAAATGTTTTACCTGATTTTGTGATTTTTTTACCAACCCAAAGAGTAAATGAGACGATAGTAATCTACTTTCTATCAACTCTTGTTTATAGGCGTTTGTCCATCTTTTTGAAATTGAAGCACCAGCCAAATGCACAATCACATCTACGCCTTCAATACAGTTTACGTCGATAGTACCTTCATTTGGATTCCAATAAAACCCTTTATAATTAGGCTGACTTACTATCTTGTTAATTGAGGTTGTCAAATAGTGAACCGCATGATTGTTTTTCAGTAGCGTTTTTGTCAATGCTGTCCCAATAAGTCCTGTTGCGCCTGTGATTAAAACTTTCATTTGTTTAATTTTATTCAAATTTACGAAGACTTAATCTGAATATTTCGTTAATTATCATGGGTTTAACTTTTGTTTATATTCATTTTAAGGTGTAGCAATAGGTTTATACCACATTTTGAAAGATACCCTGTGATGATGATACCCTCTAGTCTTGTACATGACTTGCTTTTTTATACAGCCTTATCTAAGGTAATATAAATACTTATTTAACGCGAATGGTCCACTCAAAGTCCATTTCGGAAACCTGTTCACCCTTTTGGTTGGTTCCTATCGATTTCATCCAAAGAGTTTGTCCTTCTCCTGTTGCGATTGTTTTCTTAATCGCTTCGTCTACCAACTTACCATCCTGGCAAACAAAAGTTATTCTTCCCGTTGCTTTCTTGCTGTAGTTTCCCTTATTATTGGCTACAAGCATCGAAATGTTTTTCCCCGACGCTTTTATTTTGGACAAGACCAAGGCGCCTGTTGTAAGTTCTGCCGCCATTGCTTGTACGGCAAAATACATCGAATTGAAGGGGTTTTGGTTGAACCATCGGTGTTTTACAGTTACCGTGCATCGTTCCTCATTGATTGATTGTAAACGTACACCCGCCCAAAAAGCAGAAGGTAATTTGAAAAATAAAAAAACGGTATATTGTAAGGTAGAATTGCTCATGAAGTATTGATTTTGCTGTAAAAATACACATTTATTTGATAGTATTCAACGAAATGCAAATGTTAATTTTTTGTTAATATTTACTACTATGTAAAACAAGATACTGTTTTTTAGCCTTATCTTTGTATAAGAAATTAATAGACTATCTATAGTATTAAATAAAATCATCACTAATCAAAACAAAAAAGTAATCATGACATCAAACGAAAAAAACACATCAGCCCTAATCCACTTGAGTACATTATCACAGTATATTATTCCATTTGGTAATTTTATTTTTCCCATCATTATATGGAGTTCTAAAAAAAACGATTCGGAATTTATCGATACAAACGGTAAACAAGCATTGAATTTTCAATTAAGTATGTTTTTGTACACCTTATTATTAATCCTAATTTCGATTCCTGTTCTTTTATATTCTATTTTTAAAAATGTGAGTTTAAAAGATATTGAAAATGGTGATTTTGTTATCGACCAACTTTCGGCAGGTAATATTACCGGGATCGTAATTATTGCAGCTATAGCCTTTATGTTACTATGTTTTTCCAAAATAACCGAATTTATTTTGATCATCATTGCTGGCGTAAAAGCATCCAATGGGGAATCCTATAAATACCCTTTTACTATTAATTTCTTTAAATAATCACAATCATCAATCAATTCAATCATCAATCAAAAACGAATGTTAATCAAAACAATTTAAAAAAAACATTATGAACATCGAAAACACAAAAGCGCAAATGCGAAAAGGAGTTTTGGAGTTCTGCATCTTATCTGTATTAAAAGAAAAAGAAGCCTATACCTCTGAAATTTTAGACACCTTGAAAAACGCAAAATTGCTAGTAGTTGAGGGCACTGTTTACCCACTACTGACTAGATTAAAAAATGACGGCTTACTCAATTATCGTTGGGAAGAATCAACATCGGGACCTCCAAGAAAATATTATGGATTAACCGAATTAGGAAAAACTTTTTTAAATGAATTAAATGGCACATGGACAGAATTGTCGGATGCTGTAAACATTATAACCAATCAAAACTAACAATCATGAACAAAACAGTAAATATTAATATAGGTGGATTATTTTTCAATGTAGATGAAAATGCATTCCAAAAGTTAACTAGATATTTAGATGCTATAAAACGTTCACTATCTAATTCATCTGGTCAAGACGAGATTATGAAGGATATTGAGATGCGTATTGCAGAATTACTAGAAGAAAAACAAAAATCTGACAAACATGTTGTTAGTTTAAAAGATGTTGACGAAGTTGTTTTGGTTATGGGACAACCCGAAGATTATAGAATAGACGACGAAGGCGAAGAGCCAAGAAAAACGACCTATACTACTGCCTCGAGAACTTCTAAAAAACTATACCGCGATAAAGAAAAAGGAATGATAGGTGGTGTTTGTACAGGTTTGGGTCACTATTTTGGAGTAGATGCTGTATGGATCAAAATTTTGTTCTTAATATTTGTTTTTGCTGGGTTTGGTACAGGAATTCTGGCTTACTTTATCCTTTGGGTAGTAACACCAGAAGCAATTACCACGAGCGAAAAGCTTGAAATGACTGGCGAACCTGTTACAATATCCAATATTGAAAAAAAAGTAAGAGAAGAGTTTGAAAGTGTTTCAGAAAAATTTAAAAACGTAGACCAAAAAGTACGTGAAGAATATGAAAACATGTCTGAAAAGTTTAAAAATACTAATCCCGATTTGGCTAACAAATTTACATCGGGTGCCAATAGAGTAAGTAAAAACTTTGGAGACGTAATTGTAACTATTTTTGGTGCTTTTGCAAAAGTTCTAGGTGCTATTATTGTAATGTTTGCTTCGTTTTCTTTGTTGGGAATTTGTATTGGTAGTATCGTTATGATGTTTTCTTCCACTATGCCAGACAATTATATACTAAACCACATTCAGACACCTATAGGCTTAGAAACTCCTTTATGGATACAAGGTATTTTACTATTATTGGCTATTGGGATTCCGCTATTCTTTTTACTAATTTTAGGGTTAAAACTATTGGTAACCAACCTAAAATCTATAGGAACTATTGCAAAATATAGCTTATTGGCTTTATGGGTAATTGCACTAGGCATCTTAATTTCTTTAGGAATTAATGAAGCGACACAAATTGCATTTGAAGGCAAAACGGTTCAAAAACAAGAAATTGCATTACAACCAACCGACACACTTTTTATAAAGTTTAAAAACAATGATTTCTATTCTAAAAAGATCAATTATAGAGATGATTTTAGACTAACACAAGACGAGAGCGGAAAAGATATCATATACTCCAATAATGTTTCGATAGAGATTATGCCAACAGATGAAAAAGTGGCGTATTTACAGGTTGAAAAATTATCTAAAGGGAAATCGGCAACCGAAGCAAAAGAAAGAGCAGAAAAAATCAATTATGGTTTTGAAATAAAAGGGAATAAGCTTATCTTAGACAACTATTTACTAAACGATATAAAAGACAAGTTTAGAGGTCAAGAAGTAGAACTTTTCCTTTATTTGCCAAAAGGAACTTTGTTCCAAGCCGATGCTAGTGTTCAAGAGTATGACGAATCCGATGATCAATTCTTCAACTTACATTACAGTTCTGATACTTATTTATACAAAGTCGAACAAGATAAAGTAAAGTGTTTGAATTGTCCAGAGGAAGAAAACGAGTATGATGATGTAAAAACAGAAGACATAAGCGTTATTAATGAGCATGATTCTATCGAAACAATTTCGGTAAAAATAAATGGTAAAGAAGTTATTCAAACCAAGAAAGGGAAACCTGGATTAGAAATAAACGAAGACGGTATAATTGTTAAAACCAAATAATCATGATAAAGCTAATATTATTTGCAGTAAAAGTCATAACAGCAGCCATAATTGCACTATTGTTTAGTTCTTGTAACTATAAAATCGACTTAGGAAATGGAATAGACGGAAACGGAAACGTTCAGACTGAAACCAGAAACATTACCGAAACGTTTACCAAAGTTGATGTTTCACGCGGAATCGACGTTGTTCTTGAACAAGCTGATGTTGTGAAAATTGAAGTTGAAGCCGATGAAAATTTACTAAAACACATTACGACCAAAGTAGAAAATGGTGTTTTAAAAGTAACTTCTGATGAAAATATTGACAATGCAGAAATGATGACCGTTCGTGTTGCCATGCCTACTATAGAAGGAATCGAAACCACAAGTGGCGCCTCTCTTACAAGTAAAAACACGCTAAAAGGAACTCATTTAACAGTAAAATCTAGTAGTGGTAGCGAAATTCAAGCTACAATTGAGTTTGACGAAATAAGATGCGAATCGACCAGCGGAAGTAATATAGAGGTTGCAGGCAAAGCATTAAAACTAGAAACTGCCTCTTCTAGTGGTAGCGAAATCAGTGCCGAAAGCTTACTTGCTAACGAGGTTTATGCTCAATCCACAAGTGGAAGCTCTACACAAGTACATCCATTGGTAAAACTTTCTGGAAAAGCCTCTAGCGGCAGCTCTATTGATTACGAAGGAAAACCAAAGACCATCGACAAAGAAGAATCTTCTGGCGGCAGTGTCTCTGGAAACGAATAAACAAAACCACTTTTTTTTTAACCGCAAATTCTACTTGTTGAGAGTTTGCGGTTTTTTCTGCAAAAAATGTAACCTTAGAGCATTTTGTTTCAATCCCAAAACGCATATAAAACCCACATATTCAACACTCTTCCCTATCCTTTTATTTCGTTAAAACTATTTAGGAGCCAATCTTTGGGGCATTTTCGACCATGGTAATTCCCGCTTTCCACTCTACTTCGTGCCGTTGCAATCGGGGCTAGATTCAATCTGTAGGGATGCAAAATCATTTTTACAAAATAACTATCTTTGCCACATGGAAGACAATCTAAAAAGGCTAAACAAGTTTATTGGAGAAACAGGATTCTGTTCTCGTCGAGAAGCCGACAAACTTATCGAGGAAGGCAGGGTTACTATAAACGGTATTGTACCCGAAATGGGCACCAAAGTTTCTATACACGACGAAGTACGAATAGACGGAAAACTCATTAGAGAAAAGACAGAAAAACCAATCTACTTAGCTTTCAACAAACCTCCAGGAATAGAATGTACAACCAATCTAGAAGTACGCAATAATATTATTGATTATATCAATTATCCTACTCGAATTTTTCCCATAGGTCGACTTGATAAAGCAAGTGAGGGATTGATTTTTTTAACCAATGATGGCGATATTGTAAACAAAATTTTGCGTGCTCGTAACAACCACGAAAAAGAATACATTGTAACGGTAAACCGTCCTATCACCGACCGATTTATAGAACGAATGAGCAACGGCATTCCGATACTAGAAACCGTTACCCGAAAATGCAAAGTTGAGCAGATAAGCAAACACGTTTTCCGAATCATTCTTACACAAGGTCTAAACCGACAAATACGTCGTATGTGCGAATACTTAGATTATGAGGTAACAGCGCTAAAAAGAACACGAATTATCAATATTTCGCTCGATTTGCCATTGGGGCGTTATCGTCTCTTAACCGATGCCGAAATCCAAGAACTCAATCAGTTAATCGAACCGTCGAGCAAAACAGAAGAGGCCAGTTTACCAAAACCAGCGCCAAGAATTTCTCCTCCAAGAAGAGATTTTAGAAGAAGGTAAACAGGTTGGTTATATAGTAGCTTATGAACTTCTTTTATCCAAGATTATTTTGTTTGAAAGACTTGTTGTATTTGTATTTCAATCTTTTTTTGTTGTGGCTTTTTTGTTTGCTTAGGACTAATGGGGTCTTTTTCTTTATTTTGTATTCGGGTTTTGTTCGGGTTTTGTTCGGGTTTTGTTCGTAGTTGTGGTACCCTAAAAAAGGGTTTTCTTTTTATTTATTTTTAAAAACCAGAAGCATTTGTGAACGAAATACGCCCCAAAGCTGAAGATAACTTTAATAATGCTTCGGATTATGCAGTTTAAGGGTTATTAGAAAATGTAGTCGCATATAAATTATAAAACCTCACGAAAGGATTCTATGGTAGCTTAGTTTTATATAAATATCTTTTTTGCATATATCAAAGATACTTTTTTTTTCATATATTTGATAATGAAGTCAAATTTATGGCACAAAGCCAACTTACGGTAAGTTGATAGGTGTGATTTATGGCTGATGTAAATGAGTTAGTGGCAATTTTTCGAGAACCGAACAATGAAACAAATTTTACTCATATTAACGACTTTTTTGACTTTGGCTTGTAACGGACAAGAAACAAAGCAAGATAATTTTGTGCTGACTGTTTCGCCTGCTATTGACAAGACCTACAAAACCAATCATATAATTATCGAAACTTTGATTGAATTTCTGAAAACTAAAAATACTTCATTGACAGAAAACAAATATTGGGTTTTGTCAGACTTTCAAAAATATATTTATCCATATTTCGATATTTACAACATAGAAAATTCAAGGTACGGAAGCGATTTTTTTAAACCGACTTTAATGGAAATTATTCCGACAGAAAACCAGAACCAAAAAATTGTAAAAATTGCTTTCATCGGACATAACAATGAAACAATAGAAAATCAGTTAAAATCAATCTACAATCTAATTGCTAACATCAAACAAGATAAAATATTATTTAGTAGATATTTGGATTATTCGACTAAAAATTGGACATCAATAACAGACGTAAAAATGGGGTTGACCTATAAAATATCTCCAAATAAAATTGCAAACGAAAGAGAAATTGCTGAACAAAAAAATGACATTGAAAAACTTTGCCAATTCTTTAAATGTAATCCAATTTATCTAACTTATTATTCTTGTGTAAATCCCAAAGAAATTTTTGAAATAAAAGGTTTTGACTACAATCCAATGATGTATCTTGACAAAACTGGCGGACTTGCAGATTATGGAAATATCATTTTTTCGGGGAATAATTCTGAAATTTACACACACGAAATAGTTCATATTTATACAAATAATCTTTTCCCTAAAATTGACAAATTTATTGACGAGGGAATTGCAACATACATAGCAGGAAGTGGAAAATACGACTATGAATGGCACAGAAAAAAACTCGACAAATTCTTAAGTGAAAATAAAGATTACAATATTGCGACACATACAGACGCATACGAACGAATTTATTTTGAGAAAGAAACTTCAATTCCATATTTGACTTCTGCCTTAATTTTGGAAAGAACATTAAGATTTTATGGAAAAGAGAAATTAATAGAGTTATTAAAGTCTGAAAACGAACTTTGGACAACCTTAAAAACAGTAGGTTTAACCAAAGAAAATATAAACGAAGAATTACGAAAACAAATAAAACTGCCACTAACATCGGTTTGGCAATATGGCGGCTGAAGTGCTTCTATGAAACATTTGTGCAAGGTTCAACAGCAGTAATTCTATTGAACTTTTGTGCTAAAAATCCGCCACATCGCCAAGCCGAAAACCGTTGTGCGTCATTTTACAACGACCCTTGACAAAACAAAAAATGGATAAGAAAATGAAAATATTAGCTTTAATAATTGCTTCAATATTCTCAATTTTTGGTGTATATAAAATTTGGGACAATGAAACATATACAGAATGGACAATTGAAAATAATTCACAAAACCAGAATGAAATTTCTTGGATGAAATTTAAATGGATAGACAAAGAATTAAATGGTCGGCAATTTTACAAGACGGCTATGTTTATTCCTTGCAAAGTTGAAGGGATTCCAAATGTCGTTACATTTCAATTTGATTTGGGAGCAGACTTATCAGGTGTTTATGAAAAAAATTTCAGTTCTTTTTATAACCTAAACCCAAATTTAAAAGCAAGTGTTAAAAAAATAGCTTTTAGAAATAAAAAATACCATGAAAATCTAAAAATTCAGTTTGGTGACTATATTGCTACAACAAAGTCGTCATTTATTTATTCAAATTATGGAGAAGTTGTTGAAGATTTCAAACCAACAGACACAATACATCTCGGAACTATCGGTGCAGATATGTTTAAGGAAAAAGTTTTAATTATAGATTACCCCAATCAGAAATTTGCTATTTGCGACAAAATTCCTGAAAAATATAACAATCCTTTCTTTTGTGACATTAAACTTGATGGAAGAAATAGAGCACTTTTGCCAATGACACTTAAAAATAAAAATTACAAAGTTTTGTTTGATAATGGTTCAAGTATGTTTCCACTATTAATTAATGCAGAAAATATTTCAGAATTTACACAGTCTGAAGATATTGACACTATACAAAGTTCTTCTTTTGGAATAATTCACAATGTAACAGGAAAACAATTAAATGAAAATTTTACACTTGGTGGACAAAATTTTATTGGAACAACTATCTATTCAGACCATAGAAAAAAACAAGCCAAAAACGAGTGGGACTTAATTGCAGGTAATGTACTATTTTGGGACAAGACAATAATTATAGACTTTAAAAACAAAAAATTTGGAGTGAATTAAAAAACGAACGCACAACAACGGCTTGCACCAATTGCTGGGCTTGCGCTTGCTATTTCGTTCTTCGTGGAAAATAATCTGGTGACTACAATTCTATCTTTCAAAGAAATGTTGTAGTTTTGTTTTGGTCAGTGTTTGCAGCAGCAACAGACGCAAAGCTGCCGGAACATTAGCACCAATTTTAGGACGAACCACTAAACGGACAATTCCGACCAACTTTTCAATCATCTGACAAAAATTTGAAAATAAATTTGCGAAACCGAAAGGTTGCACATATATTTGCAACCGATTAGTTTCACTATTAAAAAAAACAGACAAATGAGACGAGACATTTTTCAAGCTATTTCAGACCCGACAAGACGAGCAATCATCGTCTTAATTGCATTACAGGCAATGACACCAAACGCCATTGCCGAACACTTCGACACGACCCGACAAGCGGTTTCAAAACATCTTCGCATTTTAACGGAGTGTGAACTTGTAAAACAGGAACAACAAGGACGAGAAATTTACTACTCACTTGAAATCAACAAAATGAAAGAAATAGACAAGTGGCTTGAACAGTTCAGAAAAATTTGGGAAACCAGATTCAACCAACTTGACCAAGTATTATCAACAATTAAAAAACAGAAAAAATGAATAATCTATTATTTGACTTCACAGTTGAAAAATCAACAAAGACGGTATTCATAACAAGAGAATTTGAAGCCGAACAATCATTGGTATGGGATGCCTTTACCAAAAAAGAAATTCTCGACCAATGGTGGGCTCCTAAACCCTTTGAATCAAGGACAAAAGTTATGGACTTTAAAGTAGGTGGGCGAAGATTTTATGCAATGGTAAGTGCAGAAGGGAAGGAATTAAATTATTCCATTCAAACTTATACAGCTATTTCACCAAAAACTAATTTCAAGTTTGAAAGTGTGTTTGCTGATAAAGATGAAAATCCTTTTCCTCCAGGTTCGTCATGGGATTTAACTTTTAGCGAAGAAAATGGAATAACAAAAGTGAGTATTTCTATTTATAACGAATCGCTTGAAAGAATGGAAAAGATGATTGAAATGGGCTTCAAGGAAGGTTTTACAGCTACCTTGAATGAATTAGGGAATTTATTACAAACACTTAATAAATAACACTATGAAAAATACACTTAAATTCTTGACAGCCGTAACAATAGCGACTATAATGGGTTGTGGAAATTCTCAACAGAATGCACACGAAAACAGTAAAACGGATTCAACCACATTAAAGAAGACAGATATGATTTCACAAAAAATCACACCTTCAATTTGGGTAGAAACAACAGACGCAAAAGCTGTAGCAGATTATTACCTTTCCATTTTTAAAGATGGTAAAATGAAAGAGCATCATAAATATACAAATCCACCAGAAGCAGGTGGTGGTAATTTTGAAACTGCAATTGTAGAAATTGCTGGAATGGAATTAAATATTTTAGCAGCAGGACCATTTCAGAAATTTAATGAATCTGTTTCATTTGTAATTAACTGCAAAGACCAAGCAGAAGTAGATTATTATTGGAATGCCTTGACTTCAAACGGTGGACAAGAAAGTTCTTGTGGGTGGTGTAAAGATAAATATGGCTTATCGTGGCAGGTTGTTCCCGTTGAATATTTTGACCTAATTAACAGCGATGACCCTAAGGTTAGAGAAAAGGCCATGAAAAATACACTTGCACAGAAAAAAATAATTTTATCAGAACTTAAATAATAACAATCAAAAAAATAGAAACAATGGCACAAATTAATCCACACATCAACTTTAACGGAAATGCAGAAGAGGCATTTACCTTTTACAAATCAGTATTCGGTGGCGAATTCACAAAAATTATCCGATTTAAAGATTTACCAAGTAACCCTGACTTCCCAATTCCAGAAAATGAAGCCAATAAATTAATGCATATAGCATTGCCAATTGGACAAGGCTTTTTATTTGCAAATGATATTTTGGAAATGATGGGACGAGTAGATGAAAACGAAAATCGTAGTAAAATTGCAATTACTGCCGAAAGCAAAGAAGAAGCACACAAGTTATTTGATGGACTTTCCACAGGTGGACAAGTCGAAATGCCGATGGACGAAAATCCTGATGGAACTTATTTCGCAATGTTCAGAGATAAATTCGGAATTGAATGGTTGGTAAAGTTTGACCCAAAAGAATAACAAATAAATCAACTGTGTTCAGCGACAGACAAAGAAAAACTGGTGCTAACAGCGGTTTGGCGTAAACCGTTGGTAGCAATATTTCCTGAAAACCGGATAAAAAAAAATAAAAATGAAAGCATATATTTCAGTAAGTTTTAGCAAACGTAAAATTCTTGATAATGAGATTAATTCAATTGTCGAAATAGTAAAAAAATTTAACATCATACCTTTTGTTTTTGTTGATAAATATAAATTTCAAGCTACACAAGAAAAAGAAATGATGATGCAAGCAATGATTGATATAGATGATTGTGATATTTTAATAGCAGAAACTTCTGAAAAAGGAATTGGAATTGGAATTGAAGTAGGATATGCAAAAGCTAAAGAGAAAATCGTAATATATATACGTAATATTAATGCTGAACATTCTACAACAGTTTCAGGAATAAGTGATTTTCAAATTATTTATGAAAATAATGATGATTTACAAATTAAACTAACTAAATTAATAAACAAATTAGAATTAACTATTAAACAATAATACTGCTACCAACAGCAGTTACAAGAAATTGCTAGGCTTGGTTTTTATCAGAATTGGTAATTGTTGAATCAACGTTTTGTCTATATTTGTAATTGGCAGTGAACGAAGTACGCAACTTCTTGTAGCTGCCAAACGTTAGGTGGCTAGTTTACACGAAGAGACCGACAAAAATATATGAAACAGAAAATTTTATTTATTTTTTTATCACTTTTTTTTACTTCCTATTCTCAAAAAATAGAAAAGAGAATTGGCGAATATAAAATCAAAATGGAAAGTTTCTCTATTGAAAATCGAAAGAAAATAAGTAAATCTGAATTTTATTTCGATTTATCAGGAAGAATTCTTGAAAAAATAAAATATGGAAGGCATCATTATAATAAACTTAATATTATTGAGGAAATCGAACAATTCACTTACCTAAATGAAAAGTTAGAATCATCATCAAAATACATTTCAAGTTGTAAAAACTGCGGATATTATCAATATTACTCATTACTGAAATATGGTTTTGACAATAATTTAATAAGTGAAAAAACATACAGAAAAGAAAACGACTCACTTTTCATGGCAACTGAATATGTTTATAAGCCAAACATTAAAGAAATTCATTTTAATACTTCAACTTATTATGAAAACAAATATGATGATCAAAATAGAATAATTGAACAAAACCAAAAATATGAAGAAAATAATAAAACTAGATGGAAAAAAGAATTTGTATACTCTGAATATAATCGAGTAAGCAAATTTCAAACTTATTATGGCGATGGCAAAGAAAACTCTGAAATTGAAATCATTACGTATGATTCTGAAAGAAAGATTATTTCTAAAGAAACTGTGCGCGAAAAACATAAAATAAAGCTTTATTACTTTTATAATAGTAAGGGAATTATTGAGAAAATTGAAGAATACGAAAGTTTTGTGGACAATAAATATGAACTAGAATATGTAACACGTTTTAAAATGAATAAAAAAAACAAAACCATTGACAAAACAACTATTGATATAATAAATTCAGAACTAATTGGAGAATAAAACCAGCCACTAACAGCGGTTTCAAGAAATGGCGAAAAATGTGGTAAATTCACATTTTTCTTTCGCAAGTTTTTTTATCTTAGTGGAAAATTAAGCGGTTACGAAGTTCGCCACTTCTCGAAGCTGCGAAACGTTGTGCGTAATGCGTCCAAAAAAACCGAAAAAACACATTTGAACCTTATAGAATATAGAATGTCATATGATAAATATTAATAATCTTGATGAAAAAGATAAAAACTTGCTATTTTACTTTTTTCAAAAACGAAAATTATTTAATGAGTTTATTGAGCAAAATAAATTGAAAATATTTACTTGTCCAAGTTGTGGTTATCCAACATTATCTGAAAGAGGAGCGTATGAAATTTGTGGAGTTTGTAATTGGGAAGATGATAATCAAGATGACGATGAAGCGGACAAAGTTTGGGGCGGACCAAATGGAGAACTTTCATTAACAGAAAACAGATTAATTATAGGCAGAATTATTGATAGTGAAAAAATGTTTACTTCAATAAAAATTAACCCAATCAAGACTATTGAAATAATTAAAGAATTTGAAGACAAATTACAAAAAATACAGAAAAGAATGACTGGAAATGAAAATCTTCAACATCCAATTTGGGAAGAATGGAAAAAAGTTGAAAAAGATTTACAAGTAGAATTAAGTAAAATGAATTATTAAAAAATGTACTACGCACAACAGCGGTTTCAAGAAATGGCGAGGCAAGGGAACTATCAGAGTTGGTAATTGTTGAATCAACGTTTTTCAATATTTGTGATGGTCTGTGAGTGAAGTACGCCACTTCTTGTAGTGGCGAAACGTTGGCTGTGATGCTAAAACAAACGACCGTGCAAAATGACAACGACTAAAAAACATTATTCGGTGGACTAATAATAACTGCAATTACAATATTGACAATGAACTTATTTAACTTATTCGGACAAAACAAACAACAAGACGACCCATATTGGGAGTTTAATAAGACGAAGCATTTCAGACCCAAACTCGACAAGGGCGACTTTTTTAAGTTAACAGGTTTTGACTTTGGTTGGTTTGTTCTTGAGCCAATTTCAGAATTTATCCAAAACAGAAAAGGCGAACTGACAAAAGGAAACACATTATCATACGGGCAAAAAGCACTTTACTATTGGTGGTATGTTGACGCACAAGTTACAAATGGTGGATTTACTCAATTTTATTATAACGATTATGGAATGTATGTGCCGACAATAATTAAAGGTCTAAAACATATTGGCGATAATGAAATGGCGGAGCTTGTAAATCGTTCATACGAATTGTACTTGAAAGAAAACAAGAAAATAAAAGATGCAAGGAAAGGCGGTTTAGAAGCATTTAGTAATCTGTATAAAGAAGTCAAAGATTTTGACGAGTTAGATGATGAATATTACAAACTCAATGAACAGACAATAAAAAACATTGAGAATTACATTCGTAAAAATCCAAATGAATTTTGCGTTGATGAAGATGGAAAAGAATTTGATATGTCTTTCATTGGTGAAATAAAAACATTCTATCCCAACGTCAAACCAAAAGAAATTATTCCAGTTTCCAATGGTGTTGTTTCGGGAACATACAAAAGCTTCTATCAAAATGGAAACCCAAAAGAAATAATTGACTACTTAAAAGGTGAACAAGCAATCGAAAGAATTGAATATTACGAAAATGGGAATAAGAAATTTTCAATCTCAAAATCAGACAATCCGAAAGGATATTTGCATTCCCACTTTTACGAAAATGGAAATTTAAAATCAACTGAAATATACGTTTCTAAATATGACAGGGATGGAAAATGGATACAATACTTTCCTAATGGTCAGATGAAAAGTGAGACAGAGTTTATTAAAAAAGAGTTTTTTGTTCAAAATTGCTGGAAAGAAGATGGAACGCAAATAATGAAAGATGGAACAGGTTTATACATTAATGAGTACTCTATTTTTAACGGTGTTATTGA
>CAZLEU010000056.1:0-16609 GCA_964558625.1 uncultured Flavobacterium sp. | reverse complement strand
TTGATTTTCAAATCTACTGAGTAAAAATACTTCCCGTTGTTTTTCGGGTAAATTATTAATCGCTTTTTCCAACTTTGTTTTAAATTCATTTTCTTCGAACAAAAATTCCGGAGATTCCATATGAGACGATTTTGAAACAAAGTTTATTTCATGATCTGCAACTATTTTTTGATGTTTAATCATGTTTAAAGAAAGTCGGATAGCTGTTGTAAATAAAAAACTTTTGGCTTGTTCTTTCTTTAGAATATTACAATTTTCCCATAATTTAACAAATGCGTTTTGAGCTATATCTTCTGCAAATTCGACATTTTTAAATCTGAAAATCAAAAAATTTCTAAGAACTTTAAAATAAGAATCATAAACGAGCCTAAAGGTTGTTTCTTCACATAGCGTAACTTCATTATTCTTATTTTCTAATTTCATATTGTATATAATTTTCACGCACATTATGTGCGTGAAAATTAATTTTGAACCAATTATTAATTACAATTTTGTGCGATTTGTGTTCCAAATTCTGTTTCGTTGTTAACGGTTACAGTTGTTCCTGAACTAGTAAAAGTGATTTGTATTGGATAATTGAAAATCATTTCGCTATTTACTGGCGAAGAATTCAGTAATTCATCATCTGAATTAACTGTTATATTTGCTCCTTGTGATTGGATTGACAATGGATATACAAAGTTAAAGCATTCTCCCATTCCGTCTATACCATCATCATCATAATTTCCACAATCAACAGCATCTGCTATAGTATAGCCATCACATTCTGCTAAGCATATGTTTGCATATTGAATAACTTCACCATTTCCAACATTTATGCATACAGGTGCAAATTCATCTGAACAATTGCAATTTTCACCACCACCAGTACTTGGTTCACAAGCATCGATAATATCGAAAAACTCATACATATTGTTTATAGTGATTGTTTGATTGTTTTGTGATACAGAAACTGGATAAACAAAATCAACAATGTAATTTTCTGAATTTGGATTTGCAAAAAGATTGAACAAATCTTCTTCAGAATTAATTACTGTAACTTGATTATCTTGATTAATAACTGAATAAGGATAAACTAGATCGAAACATGAAGCGATATATACATCTTCGTCAACAGTATAAAAATCACAGTCTTCTATCAATGCCATAAATTCATCTTCATTGTTGATAGTGATTTGGGCGCCATTAGAGATGACATCAAAAGGAAAAGAAACTCCTTCTACATATAAACCTTCTGTTTCACTTTCTAATAATGAAATTAAAGCATCATATGAAGCTACTTCTACTGTAGTACCATTATTATAAGATAGGTTTAATGGGTAAACAAAATCAAAGCAAAGCTCATTAGTTGATGCAGACTTACCTGCTATATTAGCACTTTTTTTAATTTCATTCAAAGTAGTTCTTAATGACATACTTTTTTGAGTAACTACAACTTCTTCTTCTATAGAATTGTTATCTGTACAAGAATAAAAAGTAACGGTCAGCATTGTTACTAAAAGGGCAAGAATTTTAATTTTTTTCATAATCAGTATTTTTTAAGTTATACTATATAGACAACTGTAAATCAAAATACCCTAATTTTAATTTAATTTTTCTATTTTTATATCGATAATTTGTGCCAGTTCTAAAATCCTGTTAACGTCTTTTTTATGGGATACAAAAAACAAATAGCTGTCACTTTGTGTATCAAAACTCAATAGTTCTAGGTTTGTTTTTTCTAAAGTAGTTTGGATGTAAGGGAATAAATCATGACTATAGGTTTCAGCGGGGTATTCAAAGTTGAAATCTTGTTCGATCATTTGAGAAATAAAGTATTTTACATCTTCAGGATCAAATTTCCAGTCACTATTCCAACAACCTACATTTTCCAAAAATTCGTAATTATCGTCAATAAAATCATCATCTTCTGATTGTTTTTTGTATTTGCCAAACATTTTATTGGCTTGTTTTTTTATGCTTTTTTCATCTATTTTAGCTCTTGTAATCAAAGTAAGAAATTCTTCAAAATGCTCTTGTTTCACTTCTTCCAATAGTAAATTTGAAATAGAAATAGACTTTGGCAATTCAATTTTCAAATGCTGGCAAACTCCAATCAGTACGGTTTCAAAATCTTTGAAGGCTTTTTTTTCAATATCATTTTCAGGAATATTGTTTTCGATGAATTTTGTGTCGAGTAAATTTCTAATATAAAATGTAAAATAACGATTGTTTGAGTATAGTATCCTGAATCCATTTGTCTCTTCGCTTCCTTCTTCACAACAAAAAAAGAGAATAAAATTTTGTAAAATGTTTTTTGAAGTAGAATATACTCCAATTATATCACTGTAAAATTGGATGTGAATAAAATCTACTGGATAATTATCATCGATTAACTCTTGCGAAATGGGTTCGATATTTATTTTTGTGTAAAGTTCATTCAAGACTTCATATGTCGTTGAAAAACCACAACTTTTAACCTCGCTTTTGCTTTTTGGATTATCAAATGATTCTGGGAAATTATAACGATTGACGTAGATTTTATCAAAAAAACCTTTTAATTTAAAATTTACACTTGCATTTTCATAATATAAATAAGAATATATTTCATTTAGAATTTCAAATGAAATTACCGATTGATTTTCGATTGATTTATTTTTGAATAGTTTTGAAAACAATTTTTTCATGATATTTTGCTTCTTAAAACAGCTGCAATTTTTTGAGCGCATTTTTCACCATCTATTGCTGCCGATATAATACCACCAGCATAACCTGCGCCTTCACCGCATGGGTATAATCCTTTTATTTCGACATGTTCTAAAGTTTCGTTATCTCTCGGAATTCTTACTGGTGAAGATGTTCTACTTTCTGGAGCATGAATTATGGCTTCGTTAGTTAGGTAGCCATGCATTGATTTTCCAAATTCGAGGAATCCTTCCCTCATGATTTGGGTAAGAAACCCTGGGAAAACTTGTCCCATTTCTATAGAAGTTGTTCCTGGAACATATGATGTTTTTGGAATAGAGGTCGACACTTTATTTTGTGTAAAATCAATCATACGTTGTGCAGGGACTTTTTGAGTTTCTCCAGCCAAACGCCATGCTTTTTGCTCAATTGCTTTTTGAAATTCCATTCCAGCAAGCGCACCAAATCGTGCAAAAGGTTTGAAATCTTCTAGTTTTAACTCCACCACAATTCCGGAGTTTGCAGTATTTTGATCGCGTTTAGATGGTGACCAACCATTAGTAACTACTTCACCTGGGCTTGTAGCACAGGGAGCGATTACACCTCCTGGGCACATGCAAAATGAGTACATACCGCGGCCATTAACTTGTTTTACAATAGAGTAGGGTGCTGGAGGTAAATATTCCCCACGAAAATCGCAAGAATATTGAATTTTGTCTATTAATTCTTGTGGATGTTCTGCACGAACACCTAGTGCAAATGGTTTGGCTTCAATTAAAATTTTCTTACTATTTAGTAATTCAAAAATATCTCTCGCCGAATGACCCGTCGCAAGAATAACTTTATTTGCAGAAATCGTATCGCCTTTTTGGGTAATGATTCCTTGAATTTCGTTGTTTTTTATGACAAAATCGATTACTCTTGTTTCGAACAAAACTTGTCCACCACATTCAATAATTTTTTCTCGTATATCTTGAATTATTTGGGGTAATTTATTGGTGCCAATATGTGGATGTGCTTCAATTAAAATGGTAGATGAAGCTCCAAACCCGACTAACAATTTTAATATTCTATCTACATCACCACGTTTTTTAGAACGAGTATATAATTTTCCATCAGAATAAGTTCCAGCTCCACCTTCGCCAAAGCAATAGTTGGAATCCTCATTTACGGTATGGTCGATATTTATGGCTTTTAAGTCTCTTCTTCTGGCACGAACATCTCTTCCTCTTTCTATTACTATTGGTTTTAAACCTAATTCTATTAGTTGCAATGCCGCAAAAAGACCTGCAGGACCTGCGCCAATAATTATAACTTCTTGGGAATGTGAAACATCTTTATAATTTGGGAGTTCAATTTTTTGTTCAGTAAATGTGTCTTCCTTAAAAAAAATAGTCGCTTTTACATTGAATTTTATAGCTTTTTGGCGGGCATCAATTGAACGTTTTGAAATAACAACCTTTTGAATTTCTTTTTTTGAAACATGAATTAATTTCGCAACATGTTCATGCAATAATGTGTCGTTGTGGGCAACTTCAGGAGAAACTTGAGTTTGAATTTCGCGTGGCATAGCTTGATTTTTGGCAAACTTAAAACTTTTATTTGAACCAATAAAAAAAGGTTTGATCTTAAATCAAACCTTTTCTAAATTAGTAGAATTTACTTAGTTTTTAATGAACTTATAATTTAGGACATCATCGTTTAGTTCAATTTTTACAAAATAAACACCATTTTGTAATTCCGAAACGGAAATTGAATTTGTGATGGATTTAATTTCTTTTACAAGATCACCTTTTACAGAATAAATAGTGATTGCGGTAATTTGTTCGTTGGTTTTATTGTCGATGTTTAGGACATTGGATGTAGGATTTGGAAAAATGGAGATATTATTTTTTAATGAAAAATCTTGATTAGAAAGTGTATTGTTTTCTAGGAAGTTTGGAATACCATCACTATCTGCATCATCATCCATAGGATTATTATTTCCATTTGCATCTTCGTTTATTGTTAAAATTCCGTCACCATCATCGTCATTGTCTAGATAATTAGGAATAGTATCACCATCACTATCCAATGGATTAGTATTTCTTGGGAAAACATATTCTTCTGAAGTTAGTATCAAATCACCATCATCATCATTGTCGGCAAAATTATATAAACCATCAGCATCTGTATCATCATTTGCAAGGTTAGTATCTTGATTTACGTCTTCAGATGAAGTTGCTACACCATCAAGATCGTAATCAAATTCACAGTTTAATGTTGAAAGATTTATTGATATAGTAGCAGTTGTACCCAATACTCTACCGTATATTGTTTGAATATATGCCGTTGTATTTGTGAAATTTGTTGGTAAAGAGTTGGTCATGTTATCGGCATCTTCTTGAGTTGGATAAAAAGCTAAACCAACATTCATATCGTTTTGAACTACATTAAGATTAAATTCTTCATATCCATCTGCATCCACATCACATTTAACATAGTTGTAGGTAGAATTTAAAATAGATTGAGGTTTGAATCTCCATCCTTCGTGATAAGCAGTCCAATAGCCAGTATTTCTATTTGGAGGTGCAATTCCTTGGCTACCATCAAGATTTATAAGTCCACAAACAGATTTACTACTTCCTCCTGTAGGATTAGTTGCGCACACTTGTTTGTCTATTAATTGAACATCAATAATATTTGTTGTCTCATTTAAAATGATTTGAAATGAACTTGTTGATGTTGAACAAGCAAAGAATGAGTTGTTGTTGTATAACACTACAAATTTTCTGTAGGGTGCATTTCCAGAAACGCCATATGTAATAGATCCCGAACTATTTGTGTTGTTATATAGGTCTTGGAAATTTCCCAATATTGAGTTTTTTACAGAAAAAGCGGTGTTTGGGATTGTTTGCATGAAATAAAATGGTGATGAGCTGTTGGCCAGATTTGTTCTAAAATCTAGGTATCCATTTGTACTTATTAGTAGTTGATTATAAGATATACCATAAAACTCAAAATTAAAAGGTAATGTAATTACGTTTGAATATGAATCATCATTTGTTGTTTGTACAGGCAAACTTCCTGTATATACTTGGTGCGGGATTGGAGTAACAGTATACTGAGCAATTCCAATTGTTGAAAATAATGATGCTACAATAATTAAAAAACCAGTTTTAACAGCATTAAGATTTGTGTTTTTCATAATAACTTAGTTTTTAATGAACTTATAATTTAGGACATTATTGTTTAGTTCAATTTTTACAAAATAAACACCATTTTGTAATTCCGAAACAGAAATTGAATTTGTGATGGATTTGATTTCTTTTACAAGATCACCTTTTACAGAATAAATAGTGATTGCGGTAATTTGTTCGTTGGTTTTATTGTCGATGTTTAGGACATTGGATGTAGGATTTGGAAAAATGGAGATATTATTTTTTAATGAAAAATCTTGATTAGAAAGTGTATTGTTTTCTAGGAAGTTTGGAATACCATCACTATCTGCATCATCATCCATAGGATTATTATTTCCATTTGCATCTTCGTTTATTGTTAAAATTCCGTCACCATCATCGTCATTGTCTAGATAATTAGGAATAGTATCACCATCACTATCCAATGGATTAGTATTTCTTGGGAAAACATATTCTTCTGAAGTTAGTATCAAATCACCATCATCATCATTGTCGGCAAAATTATATAAACCATCAGCATCTGTATCATCATTTGCAAGGTTAGTATCTTGATTTACGTCTTCAGATGAAGTTGCTACACCATCAAGATCGTAATCAAATTCACAGTTTAATGTTGAAAGATTTATTGATATAGTAGCAGTTGTACCCAATACTCTACCGTATATTGTTTGAATATATGCCGTTGTATTTGTGAAATTTGTTGGTAAAGAGTTGGTCATGTTATCGGCATCTTCTTGAGTTGGATAAAAAGCTAAACCAACATTCATATCGTTTTGAACTACATTAAGATTAAATTCTTCATATCCATCTGCATCCACATCACATTTAACATAGTTGTAGGTAGAATTTAAAATAGATTGAGGTTTGAATCTCCATCCTTCGTGATAAGCAGTCCAAGAACTTGTATTTCTGTTTGGAGCTACAATAGCATCATCACCAACAAGATTTATTAATCCAGTTACACAATTTCCTTGATTCCAAGAATTGTTAACTTGTTTATCTATTAATTGGACATCAATGATATTAGTTGTTTCGTTCAAAATCATTTGAAAAGAACTCTTAATAGTAGTATTTCCAAAATGAGAATTGTTGTTGAAGTATACTACAAATTTTCTATAAGGTGCATTTCCTGAGATGCCATAAGTTATAGTTCCTTCTCCGTTAGAATTATTTATATCATGGAAAGCACCAAGGATAGAGTTTTTAACAGGGAAATTTACATTAGGAATAGTTTGGTTAAAACTCCAAGGTGAAAATCCACCTGCACTTGTTGTTCTGAAATCGACATAACCATTGGTGCTTATAACAACTTGATTGTATATGTTGCCATAAAATTCAAAACTAAAAGGTATAGGTATTATTGATGAGTTCATATCATCATTTGTTGAAAGATTTGCCAAGTTTCCTGTGTATACTTGATATGGAATTGGATTTACTGTATAGCTTTGAGAAATTCCTTTGAAAGAAAAGAATGCAACTAAGGCTAAAAGAATGTATTTTTGTTTCATAAATTATTGATTTTATTTTTAACAAAAATAAAAAAATATATTAAATAATTGATAGTTAGTTTATTATTTGTAAAAAAATGTCGAGAAACATTAAACTTATTTGGGATTTTAGAGGACAAGATGCCTCCAAGATAGCAGAACATCATGAAATTCATTTGAAAGAATTTATTACTATAGAAAAGCTATCAATTAATATTACTGGATTTGAAATTGTAAACGAAATGTATGCAGTTGCATATATGGTAGTAACGGATGAAGATATGATTAAAGTAAGGGATGCTTTAAAGCCTCATCGTGGTGAGCTTTATAGCATTTGATAGTCAGTGTTCAGTAATTGGTCTCGCCAACTGAACCTGAACACTGCACTATTAATTTGCTACTTCGCTAATGAATTTAATTCGCATTAATCGAAGTTCGTCGATATCATAATCACCATCGAATTCTTTTAGAGCTTTTTCGATACTATCGGTTTCAGATTCCATAAAATAGTCTTGAATTTCTTCTTGTTGTTCATCATCAAGTAATTCATCAATCCAATATTTTATATTTAATTTTGTTCCAGAATAAACAATTTGCTCCATTTCTTTTATTAAAGCATCCATGTTTAATCCTTTACCAGAGGCAATATCTTCTAATGATAATTTTCTATCAATATTTTGAATTATATACAACTTATTGGCAGAGTTAGCTCCAGTAGATTTTACGACTAAATCATCAGGTCGGATGATATCGTTGTCTTCTACATAGCGGCCAATTAATTCTATAAATGGTTTTCCGTATTTTTTTGCTTTCCCTTCTCCAACGCCATGTGTATTAATTAATTCATCCATGGTAATTGGGTATTTTAATGCCATGTCTTCCAAAGAAGGGTCTTGAAATACTACAAATGGTGGAACACCTAGTTTTTTAGCTTCTTTTTTGCGTAAATCACGTAACATTGCCATTAATGTTTCATCGGCGGTACCAGATGATTTGGCGGCTGTAACTATTGCATCATCTTCACTTTCATTGTATTCATGGTCTTCTGACATCATAAACGATGTTGGATTTTTGATAAAAGCCAATCCTTTTTCAGAGACTTTTAAAATTCCGTACGACTCAATATCTTTGGTGAGTAAGCCATCGACTAGTATTTGACGGATTAAAGCCATCCAGAAGCGTTCTTCGAAATCTGAGCCGCAACCAAAGAAAGATTGTGAATCCGTTCTATGGGCTTTAATTACAGCATTAACTCTTCCTATTAATGTATAAATAACTTCTTTTGATTTGTATAAGTGTTTGGTGTCTCTAACCACTTCAAGTAATTTGACCACTTGATCTTTAGCTTCCACCTTAGTTTTAGGATTGCGAACATTATCATCCATATCGGCTCCATCGCCCGTGTCACTATCAAATTCTTCACCAAAGTAATGCAATAAAAATTTACGACGAGACATTGATGTTTCGGCATAAGCAACAACTTCTTGCAATAAAGCAAAACCAATTTCTTGTTCAGCAACTGGTTTTCCTGACATGAATTTTTCTAACTTTTCAACGTCTTTGTATGAGTAGTAAGCTAAACAGTAACCTTCACCACCATCACGACCAGCACGGCCAGTTTCTTGATAATAACTTTCAAGCGATTTAGGAATGTCATGGTGAATTACAAAGCGAACGTCGGGCTTGTCGATTCCCATACCAAAAGCGATAGTTGCAACTACAACATCAACATCTTCCATTAAGAACATGTCTTGGTGTTTGGCTCTTGTTTTGGCATCTAAACCTGCATGATAAGGAACAGCACTAATACCGTTTACTTGTAATACTTCGGCAATTGCTTCTACTTTTTTGCGGCTTAAGCAGTAAATAATACCCGACTTTCCTTTATGTTGTTTAATAAACCGAATAATGTCTCCTTCAATATTTTTGGTTTTGGTACGAACTTCGTAAAATAAATTGGGACGGTTGAAAGACGCTTTAAATGTTTTAGCATCTGACATGTCCAGATTTTTCAATATATCCTCTTGAACTTTTGGGGTTGCTGTTGCAGTTAATCCTATGACAGGAATATTGCCTAAAAGTTTAATTATATTTTTAAGATTTCTATATTCAGGCCTAAAATCATGTCCCCATTCGGAAATACAGTGAGCTTCGTCAATGGCAACAAAAGAAATTTTTACACTTTTAAGAAAATCAACATATTCTTCTTTGGCTAATGATTCTGGTGCAACATATAATAATTTAGTAAGGCCACTTGTAATGTCCTTTTTTACTTGATTAATCTCTGTTTTGGTTAAAGAAGAGTTTAAAACATGTGCAACGCCATCATTAGAAGATACGCTTCGTATGGCGTCTACTTGATTTTTCATCAATGCTATTAATGGAGAAACGACTATAGCAGTTCCTTCTTGAATTAAAGCGGGAAGTTGATAACAAAGCGATTTTCCGCCACCTGTTGGCATAATCACAAATGTATTTTTTTTAGAAAGAATACTTCTAATGACTTGTTCTTGTAAACCTTTGAATTGGTTAAAGCCAAAATATTTCTTTAATTCTTTGTGTATATCAATTTCGGTTGAATTCATTCTTTAGTAATAGTATTTTATTAAATTTGCACATCATAAAGATACAACTTTCTTTTTTACATACAAATTTTTATAACATTCTGTTTTGAATAACGAAAAAAATATTTTAGAAATAGCACAACAATCCATTTTGTCACAAAGTAAGTCAATAGCTAAACTAACTGATTTTCTTGATGATAATTTTGTTAAAGCTACCGAATCAATTCATAACTGTAAAGGGAGATTAGTGGTTACAGGAATTGGGAAAAGCGCAATAATTGCTCAAAAAATTGTGGCTACGATGAATTCTACTGGAACTCCTTCTCTTTTTTTACATGCTTCTGAAGCAATTCATGGAGATTTAGGGATGGTACAAGCCAATGATATTATTATCTGTATTTCCAAAAGTGGCAATAGTCCTGAAATTAAAGTTCTAGTTCCATTGTTAAAAAGAGATGGTAATAAATTGATTGCTATTACTGGTAATATGACATCCTTTTTAGCGAAAGAATCACATTATATATTAAACACAACTGTTGAAAGTGAGTCATGTCCAAATAATTTAGCTCCAACAAATAGTACAACGGCTCAATTGGTTATAGGTGATGCCTTGGCAATTTGTCTTATGGAGTTAAGAAACTTCTCTGCCGAAGATTTTGCCAAGTACCATCCAGGCGGTGCCTTAGGTAAAAAGTTATTACTTCGAGTTGTAGATATGTTAGACACTTCGAGAAAACCATTTGTAAGTCCAGATTCAAGTATCAAAAATGTTATTGTGGAAATTTCTGAAAAAAGATTAGGAGTAGCAGCAGTTATAGAAAATGAACGAGTAGTTGGGATTATTACTGACGGAGATATAAGAAGAATGCTAAATAAAACCGAAACTATTACAGGGTTAACTGCAAAAGATATCATGACGGTAAATCCAAAAACAATAAAATCGACCGATATGGTGGTTGACGCATTGAATATTTTAGAGGATTTTTCAATAACACAATTGGTAGTAGTTGATAATGGAGAGTATAAAGGTGTGATTCACCTTCACGATATATTAAAAGAAGGAATAGTATAATGGCAAAAGAAAAAAAGGAAATGTCATTTTTAGACCATCTTGAAGAATTAAGATGGGTTTTGGTTAGGAGTTCTGCAGCGGTTGTAATTATGGCAATCATAACTTATTTTTTTGCGGACTATATATTTGAAACAATCATTTTTGGGCCGACCAATCCAAATTTTATTACATATCGATTTTTTTGCGATGCTTCACATTTTTTAGGTTTTGCCGATAGTATCTGTATTACTGAGTTGAATTTTATTATCCAAAATACCGAAATGGAAGGACAAGTGAATATTTTTGTATGGACCTGTATAACGGCAGGTTTTATACTTGCTTTTCCTTATATATTATGGCAGTTATGGAAATTTATTAGCCCAGCATTATACGATAATGAAAAAAAACATGCGAAGCTTTTTATATTTATAGCTTCTATTTTGTTTTTTATAGGTGTGTTATTTGGTTATTTTGTTATTGTTCCAATGTCGGTTAATTTCTTAGCTACATTTACCATAAGTAATGTTGTCAAAAATCAATTTAGTATTGACTCTTATGTGAGTATGATAAAAACTGCCGTTATTGCTAGCGGATTGTTTTTTGAACTTCCAATCATTATCTATTTCTTAACCAAGTTAGGATTGGTGACACCAGAATTTTTAAGAAGATATAGAAAATATGCTATTGTAATCGTTTTGATTATAGCAGCTATCGTCACTCCGCCAGATGTAGTAAGTCAGATAACGGTAGCAATTCCAATGTTGTTAATATATGAAGTTAGTATTTATATCTCCGTTTTTGTAGAAAAAAATAAGAAAAAAGATGAGCAATCAAGTAAAAGAATTCAATGAGTATCGTTCTAAAATGAACGAAAAATTATTGGCAGATAATAATAAAATTGTAAAACGCATTTTTAATTTAGATACTAACGCATATACCGAAGGCGCTTTGGATATTAAGACCAAAGAGTTATTAGGTTTAGTAGCTTCAACTGTTTTGCGATGTGATGATTGTATTAAATATCATTTGGAAACATCCTATAAGCAAGGAATAACTAGAGAAGAAATGATGGAAGCTATGGCAATTGCAACTCTTGTTGGGGGAACAATAGTAATTCCGCATTTGCGAAGAGCTTACGAGTTTTGGGAAGTTTTGGAAGAAAATCAATCAATTTAACAATGTGTTAATATAACAATTGGGTCGATAATTGTTACATTGCTATATTAATTCAATTTTACACAATAAAAGGATGAAATTAAGAGCCGAAAATTTAGTTAAAACCTATAAAAAGAGGAGTGTAGTAAAAGGAATTTCTGTTGAGGTAAATCAAGGAGAAATAGTTGGTTTACTTGGTCCCAATGGGGCAGGAAAAACAACCTCTTTTTATATGATTGTGGGATTGGTAAAACCAAATTCTGGGAATATATATCTTGATGATATGAATATTACTGAATTTCCAATGTACAAAAGAGCCCAAAACGGAATTGGTTATTTAGCACAAGAAGCTTCAGTTTTTAGAAAATTGAGTATTGAAGATAATATTTTAAGTGTTCTTCAGCTTACAAACTACTCCAAAGAGGAGCAAATAGCTAAAATGGAAAGTTTAATAGCCGAATTTAGTTTGGAACATATTCGCACAAATCGTGGTGATTTACTTTCTGGAGGCGAACGTCGTCGAACGGAAATTGCACGTTGTCTTGCCACTGATCCAAAGTTTATATTATTAGATGAGCCATTTGCTGGAGTTGACCCAGTTGCAGTTGAAGACATTCAGCGAATCGTGGCGCAACTAAAAAATAAAAACATAGGGATTCTCATTACAGATCATAATGTTCAAGAAACTCTAGCTATAACAGACAAAACTTATCTGATGTTTGAAGGTGGGATTTTGAAAGCAGGTAAACCAGAAGAATTAGTTGAAGATGAAATGGTAAGAAGAGTTTACCTCGGACAAAATTTTGAACTACGCAAAAAGAAATTAGAGTTTTAATACAATTAATTCACTCAAAAGTAGTTAAGCTATTTGGTTAAGAAACTAAATCATAATCAAATCAATTATGTGTCTATTTTTATTGAAATCAGTGAGAACTATTATATAATATATTATTGATTTCAATTTATTTTTTTATGTTTGCAACATGCAATTATCTGTAATAATCCTGAACTATAATGTTCGCTATTTTTTAGAACTCTGTATTACAAGTGTTCAAAAAGCCATTCAAAATATTGATGCAGAGATAATTGTAGTCGATAATAATTCGTCTGACGAAAGTAATCAGATGATGAAAACGATGTTTCCCAGCATTAAATTTATTCAAAATTCTGAAAACACAGGTTTTCCCAAAGGAAACAATATTGGTGTTGCTGAAGCAAAGGGTGATTATATTTGTATTTTAAACCCCGACACCGTTGTAGCAGAAGATACTTTTGATAAAGTGCTATTCTTTGCCAAAAAGCACAATAATCTTGGAATTATTGGTTGTAAACTAGTTGATGGTACAGGCAATTTTTTACCCGAATGTAAACGAGGTATTCCAACGCCTTGGGTTGCATTAACTAAAGTATTAGGCCTTTATATTGTTTTTCCAAAATTATCTATCTTTAATAAATATTACTATCAACAACTTCATAAAAACGAAACTGGAAAAGTAGAAATTTTGGTAGGTGCTTTTATGGTAATGAAACGAGATTTATATAATGAAATAGGAGGTTTTGATGAAGACTGTTTTATGTATTCGGATGACATCGATTTGTCTTATATTTCATTGCTAAATGGAAAGTATAATTATTATTTCCATCAAACAACCGTAATTCATTACAAAGGAGAAAGTACTGTAAAAGACGGTGTCTATATGAAAAGATTTCAAGATGCAATGAAATATTTTTATAAAAAACATTTCAATCATTCTTTATTCTTTCTCTTTTTTATGAAAATTGGTTCATTAAGTTTTTCATTGCTAAAAGTGTTTCAAGGAAAACCAAAACCAAGAATTATTCCAACCAATTATATATTGATTTCTGATAAAGAAAACCTTTTACAAAAACTAACTAATAAACTAAATAAAGAAATAACGATTACTTTATTCAATAAAGATACATTTGAGTTAGAGACCAGTATTCCTAATAGAAAAAATACGGAAGTTATTTTTGATACTGATTACATAAGTTATAAAGATATTATTGCTTTTATGGAAGCAAATATTGAACACAAATACACGTATAAAATTTACTTGCCTAAAAATGATTTTCTAATTGGTAGCAACTCAAGTAACGATAGAGGTGAGACAATATTGTTAGTATAATTATTGAAAACTTATCCAAACATAGTTAAATATTAAAACCTAAAATCAGTATTTTTGCAAATAAGTATAAAGAGTTTACTTAAGAAAATATGGCAAAGTTTGAATTAAAGCTTCCTAAAATGGGAGAAAGTGTTGCAGAAGCAACAATCACCAATTGGCTAAAAGAAGTGGGCGACAAAATAGAAATGGATGAGGCCGTTCTAGAAATCGCAACCGATAAAGTTGATAGCGAAGTACCAAGTGAAGTTTCGGGTATTTTGGTCGAAAAACTGTATGGAAAAGACGATTTAGTTCAAGTGGGTCAAACCATTGCAATTATAGAAACCGATGCTTCTGTTGGAGCTGCGCCAACCCCAGTAGTACAAACAGTTCAAGAGGCACCAGCAGTTCAAGAAGTTATTAAAACAGTTGAAGCGGCAAAAGAATTTGTAGCGGCACCTATTTCAAACCAAAATTTTTCTGAATCAGATAAATTCTTTTCTCCATTAGTAAGAAATATTGCAAAAGAAGAAGGGATTTCTATTGCCGAACTAGAAAGTATTCCTGGTACAGGAAATGACGGTCGTGTCACCAAAAATGATCTTTTAGATTACATAGCTAATAGAGGAAATGCTCCTGTAGCAGCTCAAAATATACAAACTGCGGTTCAAACTCCAGTAATTTCTGAAGTTGTTGAAACAAAACCTGAAGTTCAAGTAACAGTACCTGTATCACAACAACCTGCATCCAACCCCCAATCTCCAACATCTAACACCCAACCTACAGCGGCACCTGTTTCTGTAAACGGGCAAGATGAAATTGTTGAAATGGACCGAATGCGTAAGCTGATTTCTAAATACATGGTTGATTCACTTCAAACTTCGGCTCACGTTCAGTCGTTTATAGAAGTAGATGTAACCAATATTTGGGATTGGAGAGAGAAAAATAAAAATGTTTTCGAAAAAAGAGAGGGTGAGAAGCTAACTTTTACACCAATATTCATGGAAATTGTAGCAAAAGCCCTGAAAGATTTCCCAATGATGAATATTTCTGTTGATGGCGATTATATCATCAAAAAGAAAAATATCAATCTTGGAATGGCGGCTGCATTGCCAAACGGTAACCTAATTGTTCCTGTAATAAAAAATGCTGATCAATTGAATTTATTAGGGATGGCAAAAGCGGTAAATGATTTAGGGAACCGCGCCAAAGCAGGAAAACTAAAACCAGACGACACACAGGGCGGAACATACACTGTAACCAATGTAGGAACGTTTGGAAGTGTTTTTGGAACGCCAATTATCAACCAACCACAAGTGGGAATATTAGCATTAGGAGCCATTAGAAAAGTGCCAGCGGTTATAGAAACCCCTGAAGGTGATTTTATTGGAATCCGCAAAAAAATGTTCTTATCACACAGCTACGACCACAGAGTTGTAGATGGGGCACTTGGCGGAAGCTTCGTAAAAAGAGTAGCCGACTACATGGAAGCTTTTGATGTAAATAGGAGTATATAAACAAATACATGAAACTAGCCCGACAAAATTTATTGTCGGGTTTTTTATTTTTTTTACTATATTGATAGTAAATAATGCAGCAAGGAAATCATAAAACAATAAAGTAAACACTATTTTATTACACAATTCATTTTTTTATAAATCTTTTTTGTCGTTTTTTTAAAACATCGTTAAACGGTAAATACAATATTTTATATTTGTCGTCATCAATTAACTAAAATGGAATTAAAACTCAATAAACCTATCTGTTTTTTTGACCTCGAAACTACAGGAATCGATGTTGCTAAAGATAGAATTGTAGAAATAGCAGTGTTCAAAGTATATCCAAACGGAAATAAAGAAAGCAAGACTTGGTTAGTAAATCCTACTATTCCGATACCGCCACAAGCAACAGCTATACACGGAATCTCAAACGAAAAAGTAGCTAACGAACCCACTTTCAAAGAACTTGCATCTCAAATCTATAATATGATTAAAGATAGTGATTTGGCAGGTTATAATTCAGATAGATTTGATATTCCATTGTTGGCAGAAGAGTTGCTTCGCGCAGGAGTAGATTTTGATATGAAAAACAGAGTTTCTATTGATGTTCAAACCATTTTTCACAAAAAAGAAGAACGAACATTAAGTGCTGCATTAAAGTTTTATTGCAATCAAAGTCTTGAAAATGCACATACTGCAGAAGCAGATACAATGGCAACTTATGAAATTCTAAAAGCACAATTAGACCGCTATGAAGATTTGCCAAATGATATGAAGACCCTTTCCGAATATACTTCGAGAAAAAAAGCTGTCGATTTTGCAGGATTCATAGCGCTAAATGATAAAGGACAAGAAATATTTACATTCGGAAAAAATAAAAACCA
>CAZLEU010000055.1:0-17453 GCA_964558625.1 uncultured Flavobacterium sp. | reverse complement strand
ACTGTCATAATCTTAGTTATGTCTGTGTTGACGATTACAATATCAATTCAATTCAAGATAAAATTGATTTTTATGGATATGCAAACTGTTTGATTAATTCAAATTGTAATTTGAGTATAAACCAAAATAATTTTGAAAAAATTGACATATATCCAAATCCTGTTAAAAGTAATTTATTTATTGTTATTGAAAAATCAATGAATATTTTGTCTATAAATATTTATGACGCATTAGGTCAAGTTGTATTGTCCGAAATTAATCCACAAAATAATTTAAATGTCTCTAACTTAAAATCGGGTAATTATTTTATAAAAGTCATTACAGATAAAGGTGTTTCAACCGCTAAATTTATAAAAGAATAATTACTCAGCAATAAACTGATAAGCACCAATATTAGTTCTAGCTTTACCAAGAATATCCAATGGTGTTGTAGGCAAAAATGGTGGTATGATGGCATCTAAGTCTACAGTAGGCCAAAGTTTATTGTTGTTAGCATCACTATATTCTGGATTAAAAAGTGTTGAATTGGTAGCAATTTTGCAATTCTCATAATGGGTAATGTCATTAAACTGATAAAAGCCAGTATTGTTTAATTGTGAATTGTTAAAGCGTATTAGACAATTATTAAACTTGAAATTGAATAAAGTTGAAACATCTGTCTTCTTATCGAATTGAAGTTCAACTTGATTAGATCCATAAATGATAGAGTTGGTAAAATTGGCTACATCTAAATCTGCTAGATATATAGCACCATCACTATCTTCATAATAATTACTTATAAATACTGCTTTTTGTGTTGTGTTGTTCCAATTATTATTAATTGTACAATGTGTAAAGTTATAATTTCCACCACAAGTACAGGCTAGCGAAACATTTCCACAATTATTTATTACTAAGTTGTTAGCATCTATTTTTGCACCAATTGAATATAATCCAAGGTTGGAGCAATTATAAATTTGAGAATTAATAATGTTTACTTTTGCTTCATAAAAAGCATCAATATCCAAAGGAATAACATATAAACCAATTGAAGCATTTTTTAACGTTAAATGCTTAATATTACTTGTTGCCTCAGACATTATTAAAACAAAGCCCCATTGTCCTGGAATGTCTTCATATAAAGGTTCTAATCTGTCACCTTCAAAACGAACTTCATTGTCAACTATCGTATTCCCTTCGCTATCATATGTTGATAGTTCACCATTGACATTTAATATACCTTGTTTGTCAACAACAATTCCAGAATCTGCATGAAAATGTACTTTTGTTCCAGCACCAATATTTAATGTTTTGCCATTAGGAACCAATGCATATCCATATACAACATAAGGTTTTTCATTTGTCCAGTTTAATTCACTTTCAGTATTTAATTCATGTCCTACTAGGGCTGTTTGATTTCCGCTTAAAATCAATGTTTCTTTAATGTTATCAGGCAAACTTCTATTTGGTTTTATAAATATTGCATCCTGAATTAAAGTTACCAAATTCACTTTTTGCTGATTGGTTCCTACATCAAATAAAATTTCATCGGTATATAAAAAATCGGATGGATTAGCATCTGCTATTCCTGCAGTTGTTTCAATAAAGATATACAAACTGTCATTTGCTAATAGTTCTACATTTTCAAATGTACGATTGTTAGTTCCTACAAGCCCATCTACGGTAATTCTATATTTGGAGTTTTGTCCTTTGCCTAATTCGATTTTAGGGATTCTAATATTGTTGTCGCTTCTGTTATAAACTTTTAATTGATATGTACTTGAACCAATATTTGTAAAAACGGTGTCTAAGTACACAGTGTCTTTTGAAAATTCTAAGCTACCTGTGCTGGGTACGGTATCAAAGTCGGTTCGACAAGAAGTAATGGAGATAAATAGTCCGATGAAAAGTAAAATAATTGAATTACGCATACAATAGTTGAATTTTGGTAAAAATAGTAAATAATTATAGAATTAAAAACTTCCTTATAGAAACGTTAAATATCTTACTTTAGTCTATTTACTATTACTAAATATGTTTTATTTTTACGCAAAAATAAGAATCTATGAGTTTTGATAGGGAAAAAATGCTTCGACTTTGCAATGAATGGTCTAAAAATACCTTGATGCAAACATTAGAAATTGAGTATATTGATGCTGGCGAAGATTTTTTGGTTGCTACAATGCCTGTCAATTCTAGAGTACATCAACCAATGGGATTATTGCATGGTGGTGCAAGTGTTGCATTAGCAGAAAGTGTTGGTAGTGCGGCTTCGATTATGTTTGTTAATCCTGAAAAAAGTGAAGTTAGGGGTATTGAGATTTCTGCCAATCATCTCAAATCTAAAACAGAAGGAATTGTTACAGGAACGGCAAGAATCATTCACAAAGGGAGAAGTATCCATCTTTGGGAAATTAAAATTGAAGATGAACAAGGAAAGTTAATCTCACTTTGTAAATTGACTAATATGATTTTACCCAAAAAAGAAAGATGAGCGAATTGTTTAACAAAATAAAAGTTCAATTTGAAAACAACTTGCCTTTTGCTGTTTATTGCAAACCAAGTTCAAATAGAATAATTGCACTTTTACAGCATGATAATTCGTATCAAAAAGTAAGTAAAACAAATACAAGCGGTTTTATTTTTACATCATTTGATGGAAAGTCAAGTTGTTTGATTCCCAAAAACAATTCCAATATTATTGTTGAAATAGTAGACGAATCTACATTTTTTCTCCAAAAAAACCGCAGAAATGAGATTGATGATGAAGTAAAAAACAAGTATGAAAAGCTTATTCAAAAAGGAATAGATGCTATAAACAATAATGAGTTTGAAAAAGTAGTTTTATCCCGAAAAGAAAAAGTTGCTATCAGAAAGTTTGATATTGAAACCACTTTTTATAATTTGATTCAAAATTATGAATCGGCTTTCAAATATTGTTTTTACCATCCAGAAATTGGTTTGTGGATGGGAGCATCTCCAGAGCAATTCCTAAAAGTTGATAATGACGTAATTAAAACAGTTGCATTAGCAGGAACACAATTATTTCCTGATAATAAAGAGATTAGCTGGAAAGAAAAAGAAACGCAAGAGCAACAAATTGTTACCGATTTTATTGTAAAAAGTTTGCAAAAATACGTTACCAATGTCTCTGTGTCAAGTCCATTTACGCAGCGAGCAGGTAATCTGGCACATATAAAAACGGATATTGAAGCCAAAATCATGAACATTTTTGATTTGGATAAAATTATTGAATCTTTGCATCCAACACCAGCTGTTTGTGGCTTTCCAAAAGAAGCAGCAAAAAAGTTTATTATTGATAATGAAGGTTATGACAGAGAATTCTACACTGGTTTTATAGGTGAATGGAATAAGAATTTTTTATCATGGGAAGATTTGAAGTTTGATTTATTTGTGAATTTAAGATGCATGAAAATTGAATTATTGCCTAATGGTGAAATGGCGGAAGCTACTTTGTTTATTGGAGGTGGTATCACAAAAGATAGTATTCCTGAAAATGAATATCTGGAAACGGTAAACAAGTCTATGACGATGAAAAAAGTGTTATAAATTTGCGAGATGCAAAATAGGAGTTACGAGGTATAATAAAGTTATAAAAAATATGAAATTAGATATATTGGCTTTTGGCGCACATCCTGATGATGTAGAGTTGAGTTGTAGTGGAACTATTGCCAAGGAAATTTCTCTTGGTAAAAAAATTGGCATTATCGATTTGACTCGTGGAGAATTAGGAACGCGTGGTTCGGCTGAAATTCGAGACATGGAAGCGACTACTGCGGCTAAAATTCTTGGAGTACAAGTTAGAGAAAACCTAAACATGCGTGATGGTTTTTTTGTAAATGATGAAAAACACCAGCTTGAAATCATCAAAATGATACGTAAATACCAACCAGAAATTGTGTTGTGCAACGCCATAGATGATAGGCATATTGACCATCCTAAAGGGAGTAGATTGGTTTCTGATGCTTGTTTCTTATCGGGATTAAGAAGAATAGAAACACAATTGGATAGTGTATATCAAGAAGCTTGGCGACCAAAAGTAGTTTATCATTATATTCAATGGAAAGCTTTAGAACCCGATTTTGTGGTTGATATTACAGGTTTTATGGATATAAAGGAGCAATCAATTTTGGCTTACAGTTCTCAGTTTTATGATCCAAATTCAAAAGAACCCGAATCACCTATTAGTTCCAAAAACTTTTTGGATAGTGTGCGTTATAGAGCACAAGATTTGGGAAGAATAGTAGGTGTAGACTATGCTGAGGGCTATATGGTTGAAAGATATTTGACAGTCAATAGCTTAAGTGATTTAAAATAAATTTTTCACTTTTTTCTTTGAAAGCGTAAAGTTTAATAGTATATTTGCACCCGTATTTATACATGGTGGTTGTAGCTCAGCTGGTTAGAGTAGCGGTTTGTGGTGCCGCGGGTCGCCGGTTCGAACCCGGTCAGCCACCCTTAATAAGGCAAAAGCTCTGAAGAAATTCAGAGCTTTTTTTATGTTTTGAGTTTTAATTTTAGTTTTACACTATTTCTGCGCTTAATCCTGCTTCAAGCAATTGAGTGCATTTTGGCTTTAGCTCGTCGTATGAGCCTGTTTTTACAGTGCATTTTCCTTTGTAATGTACTAGTATGGCACATTGTTCAGCTTGTTCAGCTGTGTGATCACAAACTCTAATTAAAGTGTCAATGACATGATCAAAAGTGTTTACATCATCATTGTAAAGCACAATTTCATTATTAATCCCAACCAATTCATCGATGGCTACTTCTTCTTGAATTTTTTCTATTGTACTCATACTTTAGTTTAAAAGTTTAGAAGTTATTTAGAATATTTTAATGAAACCCAATTGTTTCTTTCAAATTTCTTATTGTATTTTAATCCTTTTTCGGTGCAAGAGGCATCTATAACAGGAATATCTTCATTATAGAAACCACTTAACAAAAGAATTCCGTTTGGATTTAAACAATCAACATAAGCCTGCATATCATTTAGCAAAATATTTCTATTAATGTTGGCAATAATTAAATCATAATTTTTACCAGCTAATAAAGCGGCTTCACCTTCATAAACCGAAATATGACTACAATTGTTTCTTTCACAATTTTCAATCGAATTCTGATAACACCAATTGTCAATATCAATAGCATCAATAGGTTTTGCACCTTTCATTTCGGCTAGAATAGCTAAAATTGCCGTTCCGCAACCCATGTCGAGTGTTTTCATATTGGTAACTTCCATTTCTAGAAGATGTTGTATCATCATATGGGTTGTTTCATGATGTCCTGTTCCAAAACTCATTTTGGGTTCGATAACTATATCAAATTGCGCATTTGTTTTAGGATGAAAAGGAGCTCTTACATGGCATTTCCCATCAACATCGATGGGTTCAAAGTTTTTTTCCCATTCTTCATTCCAGTTTACTTGATCAATTTCTTCTATCTTGTATGAAATGGTAAATTCAGATGAGTTTAGAATATAAATATCTTCCAAAATGGTTTCATCCCACAAATCTTTTTGAATGTAAGCTGTAATTCCAAATTCGGTTTCGATGAAACTCTCAAATGGTTTTTCGCCTAGCTCTGCAACAAGAATTTCTGAACCCAATTCTCTTGGTTCTACAGTAAAATGGTAACCTAAATAGATGTTGGACATTTTTTTATTTTCAATGATTAACGTAAAACAGCTCCTAATTCGCTTTCGAAATTCTTTTGTAATTTGCTCATCACTTTATCGATTTGTTCATCGGTTAAGGTTTTTGAACTATCTTGAATGGTGAAACTTACAGCATATGATTTTTTTCCTTCGGGTAGATTTTTACCTTGATAAACATCAAACAAATTAATGTCTTTTAATAAACTTTTTTCTGTTTGAATGGCAATCTTATACACCGATTCGAAAGCCACAGAGTCATCTATTAAAAGGGCTAAATCTCTTCGAACTTCTGGATATTTTGGGATATCGACAAATTTAATTTTGGTAGAAACCAATTTCAAAACATTTGCCCAATTAAAATCGGCATAAAGTACTTCTTGTTTAATATCGAAGTGTTTTAGAATTGATTTTTTGATTGTTCCAAATTCAACCAAAATTTCAGATCCAACAGTCAGAGCAATTCCTTCTGCAAAAACATCTGAATTTACAGGTTGGTTTTTTGTTTTTTCAATTCCCAAACGAGATAGGATAGAAGTTATATAGCTTTTGAATAAAAAGAAATCTGATTTTGTTTGAGGATTGGTCCAACTCTCTGCATTTTTATTACCAGAGACGGTTAAAGATAAATGTTTGTTTTCGACATAACCTTCCTCTAGTTTATGGTATGATTTTCCAAACTCAAATAATTTTAAATCAGAATTTCTCCTATTTATATTGTATGAAACGGCTTCTAATGCAGAAAAAAGCAATGATTGTCGCATGGTTGACAAGTCATTACTTAATGGATTTAGCATTGTTACATTATGTTCTTCTTTTAGTGTTTCTGTGAGTTGAACGTAATCTGGCGATGTTAATGAGTTAGCCATCATCTCGTGAAAACCTAACGAATTTAATTGTGTTGCAATTATATTTTGCAATTTATAATCTTCAGTTCTGTTCGAATTAGAAACTGTAGCGTTTAATTTTTTGGTAAAATTGATGTTGTTGTATCCATAAACACGCAAGATTTCTTCGATTACATCGATTTCTCTTTGGACATCAACTCTGTATGATGGAATTATCATCCCTAGACCAGCATCGGTTACACTGGTAACTTTAATATCAAGCGAAGCCAAAATCTTTTTTATAATCTCTTTTGGTAATTCTTGACCAATTAATTTTGCTGTTTTTTCAAAATTTAGAAAAACAGGAAAATCTTCTATTTTTTTCGGATAAATATCAATAACATCCGAAGTGATTTCGCCACCTGCTACTTCTTGAATTAGAAGTGCAGCACGTTTCAATGCATATTCTGTGAGATTTATATCAATACCTCTTTCAAAACGAAAAGAAGAATCGGTACTCAAAGTATGGCGTTTGGCCGTTTTACGAATGCTAACAGGATTGAAATAAGCACTTTCTAAGAAAATGTTATTGGTGGTTTCGGTTACGCCCGAATTTAGTCCGCCAAAAACACCAGCAATACACATAGGTCCTTTTTCGTCACATATCATCAAATCTTCTTCGTGTAAACTTCTTTCTATTCCGTCAAGTGTTGTAAATTTTGTACCTGTAGGAACTGTTTTTACAATTACTTTTCCAGAAATTTTAGAAGCATCAAAAGCATGTAATGGTTGTCCAATTTCGTGTAAAACATAATTGGTAACATCGACTATGTTGTTTTTTGGATTCAATCCAATTGCTTTCAATCGGTTTTGAAGCCATTGCGGAGATTCTTTTACTGTAATTCCAGAAATAGTAACACCACAATATCTAGGAGCAAGTTTAGAATCCTTTACATCAACATCTATTTTTAAAGTTCTTTTGTCAACTCTGAAATTGCTTACCGATGGGGTAATAAGTTCAACTGAAACACCACTTTGAATTAATCCTGCACGTAAATCTCTTGCTACACCAAAATGGCTCATTGCATCGGCACGATTTGGAGTTAACCCAATTTCAAAGACTTCATCATTTTCAATTTTAAAAACAGTAGCTACAGGAGTTCCAGGTTTTAATTTTTCATCCAAAACCATAATTCCTTCATGGCTTGATCCCAAACCTAATTCGTCTTCTGCACATATCATTCCGTAGCTTTCTTCGTCACGAATTTTTCCTTTTTTAATTTGAAAAGATTCACCTTCTTTTGTATATAGCGTTGTACCTATTGTAGCAACAGGCACTTTTTGACCTACAGCCACATTTGCCGCACCACAAACAATTTGTATTGGTGTACCTGTTCCAATATCAACAGTTGTTACTTTTAGTCTATCGGCATTAGGATGTTGAACACAAGTTAAGACATATCCCACTACAACACCATCTAATCCACCTTTTACCGATTGGTATTTTTCAACAACTTCAACCTCCAATCCTAAATCGGTAAGAAGTGCAGCTGTTTCGTCTGATTTCCAGTCTATTTTTATGAATTGTTTTAACCAATTGTATGAAATCTTCATTGTTTTTTAAAAATTTTTGAGTTGGCAAAGATAAGTATTGTAATTTTTAGTTTAAAATATATTTGAATCAAATAATTAATTCTTTTGTTTTGATAATATCGTTATTTTTCACTGCTTTTTTTATATTAATACTAATTTATTAAGGTTAATTTTTTTGATAGTACAATTTTGTGCTATAATTTGAAATAAAAGTGCTATTCCATGAATTTGAATAAAATTACTTTTGGATAAATCAAAAAAATAAAATTATGAGTAATTTAGTTCAAAGACCACAATTAAAAGAAAAGTACGATAACTATATCAATGGAAAATGGACTGTACCATCGACAGGACAATATTTTGAAGTTTTATCACCCGTTGATGGAAAACCAATGGCCAAAGCGGCACATTCTGCAAAGATGGATATAGAAAATGCAGTAAATGCTGCTCACGAGGCTTTTAAAAGTTGGGGTGAAACATCTGCAACCGAAAGAAGTATTATTTTGAATAAAATTGCAGACCGTATGGAAGCTAATTTAGAACATTTAGCTGCAGTTGAAACCCTAGACAATGGAAAAGCTATTCGTGAAACGATGGCTGCCGATTTGCCACTTGCAATAGATCATTTTAGGTATTTTGCAGGAGTTATTCGAGCAGAAGAAGGTTCGATTTCTGAACTGGATAAAGATACTGTTTCCATAATTATGCATGAGCCTATAGGTGTTATTGCACAAATTATTCCTTGGAATTTTCCAATATTAATGGCTGTATGGAAACTTGCACCAGCATTGGCTGCTGGAAATTGTGTTGTTTTAAAACCAGCCGAAAGTACACCAATTTCTATCATGGTGTTAATGGAATTGATTGGAGACTTGCTTCCTGCTGGCGTTGTGAATGTTGTAAATGGTTTTGGAGCAGAACTTGGAAGAACCCTTGTGACGAATCCAAAAGTTGCAAAGGCTGCATTTACAGGTTCAACAGCAACAGGTAGAATGGTTATGCAATATGCAACCGAAAATATTATTCCAGTAACCTTGGAGTTAGGAGGAAAATCACCTAATATTTTCTTCCCATCGGTTATGGATGCAGATGATGCTTTTTTGGATAAAGCTTTAGAAGGAGTAGCCCTTTTTGCCCTAAATCAAGGAGAAGTTTGTACTTGCCCATCAAGATTATTAATCCACGAATCTATTTACGATCAATTTATTGAGAAAGTGTTGGCAAGAGTCAATGCGATTAAAACAGGAAATCCTTTTGATCCGACTGTTATGATGGGTGCACAAGCATCTCAAATTCAAAAAGATAAAATTCTTTCTTATATTAAGTTAGGAAAAGAAGAAGGAGCAGAATTGTTGTGTGGCGGAGATGTGAATCACTTAGGAGGTGATTTAGAAGGTGGGTATTATATTCAACCCACTTTGTTTAAAGGTCATAACAAGATGAGAATTTTCCAAGAGGAAATTTTCGGACCAGTTTTAGCAGTTACTACTTTCAAAACTACGGAAGAAGCTATTGAGATTGCCAATGATACTATGTATGGTTTAGGTGCTGGTGTTTGGACACGTGATGCACATGAATTATATCAAGTTCCTAGGGCTATTAAAGCGGGTAGAGTATGGGTAAATCAATACCATGCTTATCCAGCTGGTGCGCCATTTGGAGGTTATAAACAATCAGGAATTGGTAGAGAAAATCACAAAATGATGTTAGGTCACTATCGCCAATCTAAAAATATGTTGATTTCTTATAATAAAAACAAATTAGGGTTCTTTTAAAGAATAGTTTTTTATCAAAAAGCCACGAATTCAGTATTTTTGAAAATCGTGGCTTTACATTTTATAATGATATGGGAAAAATAAAGCGTTTAGATGCAACACAAGATGCATTAAATTTGATTGATTTTTTAGCAGAAAAATTTGGCGATTTGATGTTCTATCAAGCTGGTGGCTGTTGTGAAGGAACGCAACCACAGTGTTTTGAAAAAGGAGGTTTCTATTTAAGATATGAAGATGTCTGTATTGGAACGATCAAAGGTTTTGAGTTTTGGCTCGATAAAGATTTATTTGAGTATTGGAAACACGCTCATTTTACTTTGGATGTAACCGATGGTATAGGAGCAGGTGGTTTTTCTTTGGAAACACCTTATGGTAAAACGTTTGTAGTAAAGTATAGATTGTTTACCGAGGAGGAAAGTACTAATTTGGAGGATGTTATTCTCAATAATTTTTAAGAATTATAGTTCATCAACTGATATTGTTTTGGTGTAACGCCTTCGTATTTTTTGAACAACCGAATAAAATAATTACAATCTTCAAAACCAGTTGCATACGAAACTTCATTAATATGAATATTGGGATTGCTCAAAAGTTTTTTGGCATATTTTATTTTTTCATTCAAAATGTATTCTATCGGACTCATCCCTAATTCTCTTTTGAAATAGCGGTAAAATGAAGTGGTACTCATACAAGCTTTATCGCTCAAGTCTTTCAAATTAATTGTTTCTCGAATATTTTTTTTTATAAACGCTATCGAAGGTGTGATTGGGCTGTTACTTTCAATGACTTTTTCTTCGTCAAATCGTTTGGCGGTTTGTGTCTGAATAATTCGAATAATTAATTCTTGTAAAGTCAAATCTGCAATGGCATCTTTGGTTAAGGAGTTGCCCATGCATTCTTTAATCAATTTATTGATGGTGCCTGCTAATTCTACATTATTGTAAAAAAAATAGTTTTCATGGTCCAACTTCCAGAGATTGTTTTTACCTTCTTTTGGGTATTTTTCGTTTAAAAAATCTAAAGTATCGGTAATGATTTTGTTATCGATAGCAAGTGCAATGCATTGTGTTGGATTTTCTTTGGAAGCTTCTGGAAAATCGATTTTCATTTCCACATTTGAAGGGACAATAACCGTTTCTCCGGGCAAGTATTCAAAACTTGGCTCATCAAAAAGATGCATTATTTTCTTTCCGCGAAGCATACTTGTAACTACTAAGTCATTAAACTTTAGCGGAACTAAATCCGATTTTTGGTAGGTTTCAAAAATATTCAATTCACAATGGTCTAATGAAAATATGGTTCGGTTTTCGACCAAGGTTTTCAATGATTTTTCGTGTGTAAGCGCTGGTGTATTTAATAATGCTTTAATTGACATTTTAGGTAAATTTCTAAAATTTAAAAGTACTAAAAAAACATTATAGTTTGCAAAAATCAAATAAAATCTTGCTTACTTGATATAGCTTTGATTAAAAATCAAGTGTTCCGCTTAATTCCTTTAAGCTGATTTCGTATAGTTTGGTTTGAAATTGTGCATTACTGTAACGAACTAAAGCTTGAACATAATTTAATTGTGCCGTACGATATTCGATAGGAGTGATGGTGCCAATTTTGAATTTTGCTTGTGTAATATCTAGATTTTGCTTGGCGATTTCAGTATTTTTTTCTTCTACTTTTGAAAGTTCTAAATTGGTTTGAAAACTCTGAAAAGCCATTGCTAGTAATGACTGTAGGGCATTTTTTTGTTGATTGATTACAAAATCAGCATTATCAACTTGAAGTTTCGCTATTTTTTCATTCCGATTTTGATTGAAACCACTAAAAATTGGAACAGAAGCATTAATACCATAAACCAATCCGCGACTTGATGATTGTGTTAAAAATCCCAACGAAGCTTCTGTATGTGCAAAATTATAGCCTGAATTAAGTTTTACTGTTGGATAACGACTCGCTTTTACTTGTTTTAATTGTAATTCAACATTATTTTTTTCTAAAATTTGAGCTTGCAATAGCGGATTTTGTTTTTCGGCTAAAGTTTTTAAATCTGCAAAATTTAAGCTTTCATCAATAACCATTTTATCTTCAACTATAAAATCAGATGCAATTTCTCTTGCCAAAATTTCATTCAATCTAATTTTTGCATTTTGATATAAATCTAATTGTTTTAATCTTGAACTTACGTCAGTATTCAAATCTACTTGTGCGTTCAAAACTTCTAATTTAGCAGCTTTTCCTATAGAATATCTATTTTGAGCAGTTGTTAGTCGTTGGTTAGAAATTACAATGGCTGTATCCAATGCTTTGATTTGTTGTTGTTGTTGTACTAAATCAAAATATGTTGTATAAACATCACTTACTTTGGTGATTATGGCGAGTTTTAATTCTGCTTCACCTTGTTTTTGCAAAACGTTTAATTGTTCACGTCGAGCAAACATTTTCATACCATCAAAAATTGTCCAATCTAATCCAATTCCATAAGTTAAATTGAGATTTCGAGCGTTGTCTAATGTTCGTTTTGTTCCGTCAGCTTGCGTTTGCGAAGAGTTTAAAATACTGTTATTGTTACTTAATGTAGCATTTATATTTGGTAACATTCCAGCATTTCCAGCAGTTGAATTGGTTTCATCAATTTTCAAATTGTTTTTAGCAATTTTGATTTCATAATTATTTGCCAAAGCAATTTTGACAGCATCTTCAAGTTTCAGCATTTCTTGTGCTTGCGATGAAAATCCAAGTAAAAAAAGAAAAAGAAGTTTACCTATTCGTTGCATAATTTTATTTTTCTAATGCTTCTAAATTATCAAATTCTGGACGATATTTTCTTGCTTTGGACCACATCAAGTATATTGCGGGTATTATAAAAAGAGTTAACAGCAATGAAAATAATGTTCCGCCAACAATAACGACTCCCATTCCCATTCGGCTAGCAGAGGCTGATCCTAGTGATAATGCAATTGGCAGTGCACCAAGCGCAATAGCTAAACTAGTCATTAAAATTGGCCGTAAACGTGCTTCAGAAGCTTCTAAAATAGCGTCATATTTCGATTTTCCTTGTTCACGTAATTGATTGGCAAATTCAACTATCAAAATACCGTTTTTAGTTACCAAACCAATAAGCATTACTGTTCCAATTTGACTAAAAATATTCCATGTTTGTCCAAATAACCAAAGCGAAAACAAAGCGCCAGCAACCGCCATAGGCACCGTTAAAATAATAATAAACGGATCAATAAAACTTTCAAATTGTGCTGCTAATATTAAGAAAATCAACAACAAAGCTAGTCCAAATGCGAATGAAGTATTAGAACTGCTTTCAACAAAATCTCTAGATTCTCCACCCAAATCGGTTGTAAAGGAAGCATCCAAAACTTTTGCTTTTATTTCGTCCATTGCATTAATGCCATCAATCATACTTTTTCCGGGTGCCAAACCAGCCGAAACTGTTGCCGACATATAGCGATTATTGTGAAATAATTGTGGAGGATTACTCTGTTCTTCAACATCTACAACATTGTCTAATTGAATGAGTTGTCCTTCTTTATTTTTTACAAACATCGAAGTTAAGTCGAGTGGTGCATCTCTATCTTTTTTGTCGAATTGCCCAATGACTTGGTATTGTTTTCCATTCTTCATAAAATAACCAAAACGCTGACCACTTAATGACAATTGCAATGTTTGCGCTACGTCTAGAACGGAAATTCCTAAACTTTCAGCTTTTTCACGATTAATAGTTACGTTTATTTCTGGTTTGTTGAATTTTAAGTTCACATCAACATTGGAAAAGGTTTCATTTTTACTAGCTTCATCCATGAATTGTGGAATTTTCTCTCTTAATTTTTCAAAAGTAGGTGCTTGAATAATGTATTGAATAGGCAAACCACCACGTCTATTTACAGCAATAGTTGGTTGTTCGGAAACATTGACTTTGGCTTGTGGGTATTTTTTTGTCCATTTGTTCAAATCATCAACAATCTGTTTTTGTGATTTTTCTCTTTCTTCTGGATTTATCAATGCTAAACGAACTCTACCAGTGTTGACAGAATTGGATAAAAATCCGGGAGATGTGATTACCAAAGCAATTTTCTTTTCAGGAATAGAATCATTGATTAACTTGGATAAATCTTGCATAAATCTATCAGTATATTCATAAGTCGAACCTTCTGGGGTTGTAACACTTACGATTCCTAAACTTCTATCGTCATAAGGTGCGGTTTCTTTGGGTAAAATATTGAAAAATAAAATTATCAAACCTATACAAACCAAAATAATTGGAAAACTCAACCATTTTCTTTTTAAAAATCTAGTTAAGGCAGATGCATAACTTTGGTTTAAATTCACAAAAAAGGGTTCGGTAAAGTCATAGAATTTTGTTCTTTTTTGCTTACCACCTTTCATCAGATAGGCATTCAACATTGGTGTTAATGAAAGCGACACAAAAGCCGAAATTAAAACAGCGGCACCAATGACAACACCAAATTCACGAAATAATCGTCCCACAAAACCTTCAAGGAAAATTATTGGTAAAAATACAGCAGCCAATGTTACCGAAATTGAAATTACAGCAAAGAAAATCTCATTAGAACCTTTTATAGCTGCTTCTATAGGAGACATACCTTCTTCTACTTTTTTGAAAATGTTTTCGGTTACTACAATTCCGTCGTCAACTACTAATCCTGTTGCTAGAACGATGGCTAATAGCGTTAAAACATTGATTGAAAATCCAAAAAGATACATAATAAAGAAAGTAGCTATCAGAGAGACAGGAATATCAATAAGTGGTCTGAAAGCAATTGCCCAATCTCTAAAAAACAAAAAGATTATTAGAATTACTAGGATTATTGATATCAATAATGTTTCGGCTACTTCAACAACCGATTTTTTGATAAAAACAGTAGTGTCTAAAGCAATATTTAACTTGATGTCGCTTGGTAAGTCTTTTTTTAATTTGTCAATTTCTTTATAAAATTGATCGGCTATTTCTAAGTAATTAGTACCAGGTTGTGGCACAACAGCGACTGCAACCATTGGACTTCCAGAAACTGTAAAATTGGTTTCTAGATTTTCTGGTGCTAATGTTGCGTAACCTACATCACTTAATCGAACAGTTCGTGTGGCATCAGAAACGATTATTATATCATTAAATTCTTTTTCGGAAGATAAATTGCCAATCGTTTTAACCATTAACTCAGTATTATTTCCTGTAAGTTTTCCAGATGGTAATTCGACATTTTGATTATCTAAAGCGTTTCTAACATCGCTAACGGTTAATCCGTACGAATTCAGCTTAATAGGGTCCATCCAAATACGCATGGAGTAGCGTTTTTGTCCCCAAATTTGAACACCACTAACACCAGGAATTGTTTGCACTCTTTCGGCAATTACATTTTCTGCATAATCGCTTAATTCTAAAACATTTTTGGTTTCACTTTGCACCGTCATTGAGATGATAGCGTCTGAATCGGCATCTGCTTTCGATACTACTGGCGGTGCATCTATATCTTGAGGTAAACTTCTAACTGCTTGTGACACTTTATCTCGCACATCATTAGCTGCTTCTTCCAGATTTTTTTCGAGTTTGAACTCAATATTAATATTACTTGAACCTTGATTACTTGAAGAAGTTATATTTCTAATTCCGTCAATAGAATTTATAGCTTTTTCAAGCGGTTCGGTAATTTGCGACTCAATAATATCGGCGTTGGCGCCAGTATAATTAGTTCTAACATTGATTTGTGCGGGATCGATTGAAGGAAATTCGCGAACGCCCAAATAACTGTAACCCAAAATTCCAAAGAGAATAATCAAAAGATTAATCACAATGGTAAAAACAGGTCGTTTTATGCTTAGTGTAGATAAACTCATTAAGATTTTATTTCAGAATTACTTTGATGGCATCGTCATTTTTTAGAGAGATAATACCCGATGTCAAAACAGTGTCGCCCACTTTTAGACCCGAAGTGACAACAATATTTTTATCGGTTCTAGTTAATGTTTCTACCATTATTTCTTTGGCTTTTCCGTTATTGGCTATAAACACTTTTTTTCCACTCTGAACTGGTATTATGGCTTCGGTTGGAATGACTATGGCATCTTTTATGGTAGTTAGTGGTAATTCGACATTAGCAAAAGTTCCTGGTAACAGTTTCCCATTTATGTTTTGAGTTATTGCTCTAATACTTAAGGTTCTAGTTGTAGTTTCTATTCCGGGTTCGATGGCGTATATTTTGGCTGAATACTTTTCTGGTAAACCGTTGATCGTAAATTTTATTTCAGAATTTAATTTTATTTCAGATGCATATTTTTCTGGAATTGAAAAAGTGATTTTTAATGGATTGGTGCTCACTAATTTGGCAATTAGCGTTGCAGGTGTAACATAAGTTCCTGGCGAAATAGAACGCAAACCAATTTTTCCCGAAAACGGTGCTCTAACCGAGGTTTTGGCTATTTGAGCACGTATGAGTTGCGTTTGTGATTGAGCTGTTCTATAATCGGCACTTGCAATATCATATTCTTCTTGACTTATGGCTTCTTTTTGCAAAAGTAATTTAGCTCTACGTTCGTTTTCTGATGCTAATGATTGTTTGGTTTGGGCTTGAGCTAATTGTGCTCTGAGTTCCACATCGTTTACTTTGAATAAAAGTTGTCCTTTGGTAACTGTTGCACCTTCTTTGAAAGCAATTGTTTCAACAATTCCAGAAACTTCACTTCTAATTTCAATTTGTTCATTAGCTTCAATTGACCCCGATAATGTTAAATCATTTGCAAAATCTTCCGCTTTGGCAACAATTGCTGTAATTCCCATTGGCGGTTTTTTACCTCCTTTGTCTTTTGATTTATCAGATTCAGAATTGTTTTTTGTGATTCTATAGGCAACTAATCCGCCAAGTGATAGTATAAATAGTAAAATGACAATGTTTTTGACTTTCATAAAATAATAAGTAAAGAAGTGTAATACTGCTTGAAAATTACAGAAAAACAAATTTACTTTTTATGAAAATAAAATCAGACTAAATTGAGTTTTATTTAACTTTTTAAATAAAAAAATTAAAAAAACAGTTAAAGCAATTCTTCAACATGTTTTTTGATATTAGAAGCAATTTTTGTCATAGGCAAATCGTTTGCATCGCCACCAAAAGGATCTTCAATTTCTTCGGCTATCAATTCTAAACTCGCCAATACATAAAAAATGAATACCACAACAGGGATGACATAATAGCCTAAGCTAAAGACAAACCCGAAAGGTAATGTCATGACAAAAAAGAAGATGAATTTTTTGATAAAAGCACTATATGAATAGGGTATAGGAGTGTTTTTAATACGTTCACAAGCGCCACAAATATCTGTAAAAGACTGAATTTCAGAATTGATAATAATGAATTGATCTCCTGTTATTTTTCCAGATTTGTATAAATCATTCGTTTTTTTTATAATCATTTTTGCTACTTGGTTTGGGCGATGATTGTGGTGATTGATTTCCAAATCCAAACCTTCAAAAAGCATCTTACTTACTTCTTCATTCAATAAGTGTTTGGATAAAACAGAAGAATAGGCTGGTATTACTTTTCTATAAAAAACTTTATCGCTTTCATCGTTTAGCATAACAGCAAG
>CAZLEU010000054.1:0-17567 GCA_964558625.1 uncultured Flavobacterium sp. | reverse complement strand
TTTGGGCAAAAGCATCACTCAAACTTGTAATTGTATTGGTGTTGTTACCAATTATTCCAGATGATGAATTGTCAAAATGTTTGTATTGAATGACGGTTATTTTTTGTGTAGATAAGTTTACAATGGCAGTTAGTTGACCATTAACATTATAACATTGTGTATTAAAATTAAGTTTTACAATAAATTCACCAGAAGTTGCTCCACCAAAATTGGTGACTAATGAATTGTTTCCAGGTAAAAAATAAGAACTTGCAGAAATATTATTTTCGCAGTTAATAACTAAATCAGGATCAGAATTCACCATCAAACAAGCCGCAGAATCATAGTTAACATTGATGAAATTTGTAATTGTTTTAGAGTTTGAAATTCCATTGCTATCAGTTACTGTTAAGGTTACATCAACACTTCCTGGCGTTAAAAATTTCACTTCTGGATTTTGAGAAGTTGCAGCTGTTCCGTTCAAATAGATTGGAGTTTTAGAAAAAGACCAATTCCAAGTTGCTCCAGCATATTTCAAAATGCTATAATCTGCCAATTTCACCTCTTGATTGATACAAACGTCACTGTTATTTACTGTTGGTTGTGCAATTGGAGCAATATAACTTTCATAGAATGGAATTTCTTGAATGCCTCTATTTCCAGCTGCTCTAACTTTTTCTTGAAAATATGAAAGTTTAAAGTAAATTCTGTTGGCTAATAAACTTCCGCTCATTAATCCGTAGGAATAGTCAACCCAATCTACCATTGAGTTATTTTTATAATAACATTTTGCAACAGAATTAGAATCATAACCAATTAGATAAACACCACCATTTGTACCATATTGATGTGCCATTTCTTTAACAGTAAATCCATTTAAGACACTAGAATCAATGCTGTTCCATGTTGTTCCACCGTTCGTGCTTTTAAAAATTCTATAAGAGTTATTTATTGAATAATTTCCATTCCAATTAATATAGGCTAACCAAATCTCGTTTTCATTTGTTTGCGAAACATCTATAAAACATTGAATACCATTATTGTTATAATTATTTCCGTTTAGAATAATATTATGTTGAGTCCAGTTTTGACCTCCATCAATAGTTTTCCACAAACCGTCATTTTCAGTTGAAACATAAATAACGTTTGGATTACTTCTAGTTGGTTTAATATTCCAAACGGTAGAATTGAATGTTTTTAGGACTTGATTTGAAACTCCATTATCATAAGAAACGTAAACTTTGTTTTCATAGGCAGCATAAATAATATTACTATTCACAACATTAGATGTGATATCACTATTACGTTCGCCATAATAAAAGTTGTTAGAATTCATCGAAAAAGAATAAGTTCTTTCAACATTTGGATTATACTGTGTGTCGGCTTGATAAAATCCTTGATAAATATCAGCATAAAACATTGAATTCGGGCGGCTAAATATTGAATATCCAACAGGAGATTCTGCTCCACCTAAGTGTATTGTTTTTCCATTATTCCAATTAGGGTTGTAAATATTATCACCGTTATGATATTTTCCACTACCCATTTGGTCGGTATTAAATCCTTGATCGAAAGCCCATAATTCCAAATCAAAAAGCCCTTTGTTTGCGCTATGCCAATTGGATACATTCGTAAAATTGTCTGATGAAACACTAACTCCGCCATCAGTAGATATAACAACTGTGTTACCGTTAAAATCTATATCTTGAATATCTGGATGAATGTCAAAATCACCTTCATAACCACCTAATGCAGAAAAGCTTAAGCCTCCATCCGTAGATTTAAAGAGCGTAGTAACCCCAACATAATATATGTTTGAATTTGTTGGGGAAATACCAAATGCAAAATCATAAAATCCTTGTGAAAATCCTGAATTTAAAGTTGATAAATGGCTAAACGTTTCTCCAGAATTATCACTTTTTAATAGTTCAACATTTTCACCAGTTAAGAAGGCAATTGAAATCAAATCTGGATTTGAAGCAGAAACAGCTAATAAATATCCATCTTTAAAGGTTGTCAAACTATAGTTAGTTGTTTTAAGTTGCCACGTAATTCCTCCATTTGATGTTTTATAAAAATTCCCATCAACATCAATTGCATAAGCTATTGTAGAACTTCCAGGTTTGAATTCAACATCATAAAAATCTCCAGTTAAATTGTTTGAGAAAGTTGTTCCATTATCATTTGAAACATAAACACCTTGATTAGTAGCCGCAATAACAACATTTCCATTTGATGACCAAATGACTTCATTGCATGAAGCCGCTACAGGTGTATTCTCCCAAGATAATCCACCATCGTTACTTTCTTTAAGAGGATTGCTTCCAATAATGATGTTGTCCGAATTTAAAGGATTGAATATTACTGGCCCTGAGTAATCTCCTAGAAATGTCCAACTATCACCACTATTAATTGTTTTGAATAAAGCACCAGTTTCAGTTGAAGCAAGCCATATATTTGGTGAAGATGGCGATACTGCTATAAAATAAACATTAGATTGATTAGGGTATTGAATACCATCTGAACCAACAGTCTCCATTGGACCAATTTGTGTCCATGAATTTGTTGAATTTAATTTTGTGTTGTTTTTGAAGGTTGATTTTGATTCATTTCTTTCAACAATTTTTAGAAAGCCATTAGAATCTATACAATTTGGAGGAATTTGTTTAAAAAAATAAAGCGCAAATCGAACGATTGGTATTTCAGAAACACTTTCTTTTAATTTTTTGTTGCTAGATTCATTTGTCTTTTTTTGTTTGGATTCTCTTTCTTTTGTTAGAATTTCTTTAGCATATTTTTTGGCTTCTTTGCTTTTCATCCATGTGTCAATTTCTTTCTTCATTTTATGAACATTGATAGCGTCTGGATTTGTGTAAAAAGGAATTGCCCAATTTGGTGTTTGAGGAGTTTGTTTAGGCAGGTCAGAAAAGTTAATGTAATTTTTTATGCTTACTTTGTTGTGTTGTGAAAATGAAAGAAGACAATAAAAAAGAAGACAAAATGCAATAATCTTAGTTTTCATGTTTTTGTTTTTTGTTAGACTTGTTTAGAAACAAAAATACAATTAAACTATAGTTCTAACAATGAAATTTTACATCTTCAAATAAAAATCTTTTGTCAACTCAATATACTGATTTGTATATTGATGTCTTGAAGTTTCAATAACCAATTCTTCGGCATCTAAAATTGGGAGTTCGTAGCGTTTAAAAGCCAATAGACTTCTTTTAATCTCTGAATGAATAGTGCCTTTTACACGAGTAATTTTTACAGGATAGAGTTCTACTTCGGCACACAAATTAATGAATTTTTCTTCTTCCTTGAATGGAATTATTACTGCAAAAATCCCATTTTCGGATAATAGTAAATCGGCAGCTTCAATCAAATCTTCAAAAGGCAAAGCATCTTGAAATCTTGCTAAATCACGTTGTGAATTTTCAGTTTTATAATCCTCAGAATAAAAAGGTGGATTTGAAATGATGATATCATATTCATCTTCAGGTTCTTCAACAAATTCATCCAAACCAGCGTGAAAACAAAACAATCGGTCACTCCAAGGAGAATTTTCAAAGTTTTCTACACATTGTTCATAGGCTTCTTCGTCAATTTCTATAGAGTCAATTTGTTCTGCGTTGCTTCTTTGTGCTAACATCAAAGACAAGATTCCAGTTCCTGCACCTATGTCTAAAACCGAAAAGGGATTATTATCAATTGGACACCAAGCACCAAGCAAAACACCATCAGTACCAATTTTCATAGCACATTTGTCTTGTTGAACAGAAAATTGTTTGAATTTAAACAAAATGATTTATAATTTAAGAATTCTGAAAACTGCGACTGTGACCGAAAACTACAAATACATTTCAACAAGTCCTTCTGGCAAATTCATAATTACCTTTCTGTTTTCTCTATCGATTTTAACCAAAAACTGATCAATCATTGGAACAAGAATTTCCACATTACCATTAATAACTTCAAAAAGAGGTTGAGCCGATGTGTCGTTTATAGAGACAATTTTTCCAAAAACACCTAGGCGTTGGTCTTCAATTTCGAAATCAATAACTTCATGAAAGTAGAATTTGTTGCCTTCAAGTTTAGGCAACATTGCAAGTGGTAGATATATGTCACAACCCACTATTCTGTCTGCTTCTTCTTCGTTATTTACATCTTCAAACTGTACTCGAAGAAAATCATTTTTGTGCAGGTTGCAGTTTTCAATAAAAAATGGAACCAAGTTTTTGTTGAAGTCAACAAAAACCGATTCCATGTTTTCATATAATTCGGGTTCATCAGTATCCAAATAGATAAGTACTTCCCCTTTGAAACTAAATTTTTTAGCGATTTTGCCTAAGTAGAAACAATCTTCTTTACGCATTATCGCAATTTATTAAGCTTCTGTTTCTTCGCTAGCTTCTTCAGTAGATGGAGCAGCTTCTTCTACAGCAGGAGCTTCCTCAGTTGTAACTTCTGCAACAACTTCTTCGGTTGTTTCTTCTACTACTTCTTCAGTAACTTCTGGTGCCTCTGCAGCTTTTGCAGCTTCAGCAGCAGCATTAGCACGTTTTTCATTAGCCGCTTTTTCAGCTTTTAATGCCTTAGCTTTAGCCTCCTCTTGTTTTTTTGACAATCCGTCTTTTTTAGCATCAACTTTACCAGCTTTAGCCTCTAACCAAGCAGCTAATTTTGCATCAGCTTGTTCTTGTGTCAAAGCACCTTTACGAACGCCACCATCTAGGTGATGTTTCAATAAAGCACCTTTGTAAGAAAGAATTGCTCTTGCTGTATCTGTTGGTTGAGCACCATTGTGTAGCCATTGAACAGCAGATTCAAGGTTTAATTCAACAGTTGCAGGATTTGTGTTTGGATTGTAAGTACCTAGTTTTTCTAAATATCTACCATCTCTTTTTGAGCGAGCATCTGCCGCTACTACCCAGTAAAAAGGTTTCCCTTTTTTACCATGTCTTTGTAATCTAATTTTTACTGACATAATCTTTTGATTAATTTGAGGTTCACGACCTCGGTTATTTTTAAGGGTGCAAAGATATAAATAATTTTTAATTATACTACAACAACCTATATTTTTCGCATAATGAAGATATTAATACTCAAAAATGATAAAATTTATAAAGTTTTTTTAGAAAATTATATTAAAAAAACTATTTTTGACAAATATTTAATTATACACAAACAATGAAAAAAATAGCCTCACTCTTTCTACTAATTTTTGTTTTCAGTTCTTGTTCCGAAGAGATTAAGTTTAATGATGTCGCTTTTCAAGGATTGAAAAATAATGCTTTATGGAAAGCATTTGATTATAAAGCAGTAGTAGCTACCAATGGTTCGCTAACGTTACAAGCAACTTATCTTCAAGAAAGTCTGACAATTAATTTAAACGCCGCTACTAAAGGCGTTTATAATTTTACACCTACAAGTATTCCTAAAGCAACTTTTCTGTCTATACAAGAAGGTGAAACCATTACTTTTAAAACTAATAAGAGTACAAATTATGGCATTGGGGATGATATAATATCTGGTGAAGGAACAGTTCAAATTACTAGAAACGATGGAAAAACAATTTCTGGAAAATTTATTTTAACACTGGTAAACGAAGACGAAGAATCCGACTTAAGAAAAGTTGATTTTACAGAAGGGAACTTCAATAATATTCCAATAACAAAATTATAATTTTCTAAAAATAAACAAGTTATCTAAGCCGCTTTTTACAAGGCGGTTTTTTTATTTTAGTTAAAATAAATAATAAAAGAGGTTAAATAAATCTTTTGCGTTAATAAATAGACTACATTTGTTCAATATTTAAAATAGTACTTATGAACATTTTTGTTGGAAGTCTTCCATTCAGTATTGAGGAAGCAGATTTAAGAGAGTCTTTTGAGGCTTATGGAGCAGTTGATTCTGTGAAAATTATTAGTGATAAATTCACAGGTAGAAGTAAAGGATTTGGTTTTGTTGAAATGCCAAATGATGATGAAGCACAAAAAGCTATCGACGAATTGAACGGAGCAACTGTTCAAGGTAGAGCAATTGTTGTAAACAAATCTGAGCCAAAACCAGAAGGCGAAAGAAGAAGTTTCAACAACAACCGTGGCGACTCTAGAGGAGGAAACCGTGGCGGTGGTTATGGTGATAATCGTGGTGGTGGAAACAGAGGAGGTTACTAAATCTTAACTCCCGCCAATTTAAAATAATAGACCATTCGTTCTCGGATGGTTTTTTTTGTTTTTGAAGCGAATGGTTAGGGACTTATCAGCAATCCTTTTTCCTGCTGCCTTTCCAAAGTCCCGAAAAAAAATCGGGACCTTTTCCCTTGCATCAGGGCTATCTAGTAATTCATTTTTATTTTTGTTAATAACTAAAATTGAAATTCTCTTCCCTAAAATGTACTTTTGAAAATGTAACAAGTAATTAGTTTTATGCTTATTACTAGTCACTTACCACTAATTACCATCAAATGTATTTAATATTCGATACCGAAACCACTGGTTTACCAAAAAAATGGACAGCACCATTATCTGACACAGACAATTGGCCAAGATGCATACAAATTGCGTGGCAATTACATGACGAAATGGGAAACCTAATTGAGCATCAAGATTATCTCATTAATCCTGAAGGTTTCAATATACCTTATGATGCCGAGAGAATTCATGGTATTTCAACCGAATTGGCGCAACAAAACGGAATCCAACTTAAAGAAATGTTGGAAAAATTCAACATTGCTTTATCCAAAGCCAAATATATTGTAGGTCAAAACGTAGGTTTCGATATTAATATTATGGGTTGCGAATTCTATCGAATGGGAATAGATTCACCTTTAACACAAATGCCCGTTTTAGATACCTGTACAGAAGTAACCGCTTCACTTTTAAAGTTGCCAGGAGGTCGAGGTGGAAAATATAAATTACCAACATTAACCGAGCTTCATCAATATCTTTTCAATGAACCATTTGCAGAAGCACACAACGCAACTGCAGACGTTGAAGCTACAACACGTTGTTTCTTAGAATTAATTCGTACCGAAGTTTTTACCAAAGAAGAACTCGACGTAGAGACCGAATATTTTGAAGATTTTCAACTAAAAAACACAAAATCAATTCAGCTAATTGGTTTAAAACACATCAATCTCAAAGAAGCTTCTGATAAAATTCGTCAGCAATTTGGTGAAAAAGAAAATGTAGCTATTTCCAAAGAAACCCTTTCCGAAAACAAACAAATTCTAATTGATACAGATTTTGTTCATCTTCACAACCATACTCAGTTTTCAGTTTTACAATCAACTGTTTCGGTAAAAGATTTAGTTGCAGCAGCCGTAAAAAATAAAATGCCTGCTGTGGCCATGACGGATATGGGTAACATGATGGGTGCATTTCATTTTGTCAGGGATATTTTAAACCATAATAAATCGGCCGAAACCAAAAACAAAGAAGCTGTTGAAGCCGGTGAAACTCCAACAGAAACAATTATAAAACCTATAGTCGGCTGTGAATTTTTTGTATGCGATAACCATAAAGATAAGACCAGAAAAGACAATGGATACCAAATAGTTATGCTGGCAAAAAACAAAAAAGGGTATCATAATTTGGCAAAAATGGCATCAATTGCTTATACTGATGGATTTTATTATGTGCCTAGAATTGATAGAGAGATAATCAAACAATTCAAAGAAGATATTATTGTTTTATCAGGCAGTTTGTATGGCGAAATACCTAGTAAAGTTTTAAATCTCGGTGAAAATCAAGCTGAAGAAGCATTGCTTTGGTGGAAAGAACAATTTGAAGATGATTTATATATCGAGTTAATGCGTCATAATCAAGAAGATGAAAACCGTGTTAATCAGTCCTTAGTTTCATTATCCAAAAAACATAATGTCAAAATAGTTGCTACCAATAATTCATTTTACATCAATAAAGAAGATGCCAATGCACATGATATTTTACTTTGTGTTCGTGATGGTGAAAAACAGTCTACACCTATAGGTCGCGGCCGTGGTTATCGTTTTGGATTGCCTAATCAAGAATATTATTTCAAGTCTGGAGAAGAGATGAAAAAACTCTTTGCAGATATACCTGAAGCAATATCTAACATCTCAGAAATAGTAGATAAAATTGAAATTTTCAATCTAGCCCGAGAAGTTTTACTACCAAAATTTGATATACCTGATGAATTTTTGGTAGAAGAAGACCAAGTTGATGGTGGAAAACGAGGGGAAAACAAATATCTTCATTATTTAACATATGAAGGAGCCAAAAGAAGATACAAAGAAATAACGTCAGAAGTTCAGGAACGTATTGATTTTGAGTTGTTAACAATACAAAATTCAGGCTATCCAGGTTACTTTTTAATTGTGCAAGATTTTATCGCCGAAGCACGAAAAATGGGTGTTTCTGTAGGTCCTGGTCGTGGTTCTGCAGCAGGGTCAGTTGTTGCGTATTGTCTCGGAATAACAAATATAGATCCCTTAATGTACAATCTGCTTTTTGAGCGTTTCTTAAATCCAGATAGGGTTTCGCTTCCCGATATTGATATCGACTTTGATGATGAAGGCAGAAGTAAAGTTATGGATTATGTAATTCAAAAATATGGTTCCAAACAAGTAGCACAAATCATTACTTATGGAACAATGGCAGCAAAATCATCGGTTCGTGATACAGCAAGAGTTTTAGATTTACCACTTTTTGAAGCCGATAAAATTGCTAAGTTGATTCCTACCAACTTGAACTTAGCCAAAATATTTTCAATGGATGATGCTAAGTTAAAAGCAGCTTTGCGTCCAGAAGATTATGATAAAGTAAAAGAATTAATTGCACTTGGAAAAGCTGCCGATTTAGGAGCCGAAACGATTCAACAAGCTCAAGTATTAGAAGGAAATCTCCGAAATACAGGAATTCATGCTTGCGGCGTTATCATCACACCAGATGATATTACCAATTTTGTTCCAGTAGCAACAGCCAAAGATTCCGATTTATATGTTACACAGTTTGATAATTCGGTTGTAGAGAGTGCAGGATTATTAAAAATGGACTTTTTGGGATTAAAAACCCTGACATTAATAAAAGACACAGTAAAATTAGTTAAATACCGTACAGGAATAGAACTCAATCCCGACGAATTTCCTATAGATGATAAAAAGACTTATGAACTTTTTCAACGTGGCGAGACAGTTGGTATTTTCCAATATGAAAGTCCAGGAATGCAGAAATACATGAAGGAATTAAAACCAACAGTATTTCCCGATTTGATCGCTATGAATGCGCTTTATCGTCCAGGTCCAATTGCTTATATTCCAAGTTTTATAAAACGTAAAAATGGTGAGGAAGAAATTATATATGATCTAGATGCTTGCGAAGAACTACTAAAAGACACATATGGAATTACTGTATATCAAGAACAGGTAATGCTATTGTCACAAAAATTAGCCGATTTTTCCAAAGGTGATGCCGACGTTTTGCGTAAAGCAATGGGGAAAAAACAACGTGATGTTTTGGATAAAATGAAACCAAAATTCATTTCACAAGCAGCAGCCAAAGGACATTCGGAAGAGAAATTAGAAAAAATTTGGAAAGATTGGGAAGCATTTGCCGAATATGCTTTCAATAAATCACATTCTACTTGCTATGCATGGATTGCCTATCAAACAGCTTATCTAAAAGCCAATTATCCAGCCGAATATATGGCAGCTGTTTTATCCAACAACATGAATGATATCAAACAAGTTTCATTCTTTATGGAAGAATGTAAACGAATGGGATTGAAAGTTTTGGGACCAGATGTAAACGAATCCTATTATAAATTTACCGTAAATAACGAATATGCCGTTCGTTTCGGAATGGGAGCTGTTAAAGGTGTAGGAGCCAATGCCGTTGATACTATTGTTCAAAACAGAAAAGACGCACCCTATAAATCGATATTTGATTTAGCTAAAAAAATTGACTTGCGTGCAGCCAACAAAAAAGCATTCGAAAGTTTGGCTTATGCAGGAGGGTTTGATTGTTTTCTCGAAACACACCGAGCACAATATTTTCATATTGAAGGAGAAGGAATCACCTTTTTGGAAAAAGCCATGCGTTTTGGTTCCAAGTTTCAAGAAAATGAAAACTCATCACAAGTAAGTTTGTTTGGTGAAGCCAGCGATGTTCAAATAGCCGAACCAATTGTGCCACCATGTGAAGAATGGAGCACAATGGAAAAATTAGCAAAAGAAAAAGAAGTTGTTGGAATATACATTTCTGGACACCCACTTGATGATTACAGATTTGAAATGAAATATTTCTGTAATGCAAAATTGGCACATTTAAAAAATTTAGAACCTTTAGTAGGTAAAAATCTAACCTTTGCAGGCATCGTAACCAATGTACAGTATCGAACAGGAAAAAACGGAAAAGATTGGGCAATGTTCACTTTAGAAGGATATGACGAAAGTCACGACTTTAGAATTTTTGATGAAGAATACCTCAAATTTCGTCATTTCCTAGTAAACAATCAGTTTATATATTTCAGAGTGAATATAAAAGACGGATGGGTAAATCGGGAAACAGGTAAAAAATCAGAACCGAGAATCACTTTTCAAGACGCCAAATTATTAGCCGATGTGTTACCAACATTTGCCAAAAAAATTTCTATCCAATTGAATATTTACGATTTGCAACAAAATTTAATTCAGCATTTAAACACCGTTTTTCAGGCCAATAAAGGGGATAATCAAGTAAGTTTTGAAGTATTAGAAATTGAAAAAGTGATCAAAAAAACAGAAGTAATTCCCATAAAAGAAGTACTTCCTGTAGAAAACGATACCGAAATCGACATAGACAATTTAGACATTGAAACCGAAATGGACGAAGAAGAAGTTGTGGCAACTGTTCCCGAAGAGAAGGAAGAAAACCGAATCGTAACACTATTATCAATGCCAAGTCGAAAAGTAAAAATCAAAATTTCAAAAGAATTATTAGAAGAATTAGAACGAATGCAGATTAATTTCAAATTGAATTAGAATGGGTAAAGTAGCCACAACAGTAGATGAACAAATAGCGCTTCTTGAAAGTAGAGGAATGGTATTTGATTGTAAAATAGAAAAAGTAAAAGAAATTTTACTTGATATTGGCTACTATCGTTTGGGTTTTTATTGGAATCCGTTTGAAATAGATGACGAACACAAATTTGCCGAAGGGACTCAGTTTTCAGATGTAGTAAAATTGTACTACCTAGATGTTGATTTAAAAAACATTTTGAATAAAGCATTAAATCGAATTGAGATTAATTTAAGAACACAATTGATTTATATCGTTTCAAACGAATATCCAGATTTGCCAACTTGGTTTGCTAATAGAAAAATAATGAATAGCAGTTTTGTTAATCAATTTCCAAAATATTATGATGATAAATTTAAAGACAAAAATAAACCAATAAAAAAGCACCATACTAATTATCCGAATGACATCTACGCACCCGCATGGAAAACTTTAGAATTTTTAACTTTTGGAAGTATTTACAGTATCTTTCATTCTATTAAAGATGAAAAGGTGAAAATTAAAATTGCACAATATTATGGTTTTAAATCTTTAAAAACATTTAGAAATTTTTTTCAAACAATTATCTTCATACGTAATATTTGTGCACACAGTGGTTTATTGTATGATTCGAACACTCCATTAGAGATAAGTACAACTCCATTTTTTAAATTTAATAACAATAATAAGCATTCTTTAGATTCTTCTATAAAAGTGATTTTATTTTTTCTTGAGAAAATTTCAAAAAGTAGGAAAGACATAATACAAGACGAGATTTTTTCATTATTTGATAGCTTTGAAGAAAATGAAGTAATAATGAAAATTATTGTAGAAAAGATTGGGTATGTGAAAAAGAGTTAAAATTATTTTGTAATTACATATTTATACGTACTTTTGTACCCATAGTGCCCAGCTATTCATTGCGCTTTAGTACCTGCACTTTAAAATAGTAAATATAACCCAGACTCGCTCTGGGTTTTTTATTTTTCAAACTCAACTAAATCAATTCTCTCAATAAAAAAATAGCTAAAAGTAATACAAGTTACATTTCATTACTAAAATGTTTCTTTATCTTTGTGCTTCAAAATGAATTAAGATTGTTTAGAAGCATAACTTTTAAACACATAAACTTTTAAACTAAAATAGTATGGCATTAGCAATAACAGACGCTACTTTTGACGAAGTAGTTTTAAAATCAGACAAACCAGTAGTAGTAGATTTTTGGGCAGCTTGGTGCGGACCATGTAGAATGGTTGGACCAGTTATCGACGAAATTCACGGCGAATACGAAGGAAAAGCAGTTGTAGGGAAAGTTGATGTAGACGCCAACCAAGAATTTGCTGCAAAATACGGTGTTCGTAATATTCCAACAGTACTAATATTCCAAAACGGAGAAGTAGTAGGTCGTCAAGTAGGCGTTGCTCCTAAAAAAACATATACAGACGCAATCGACGCATTGTTGTAGTCAACTGTTTCATTTCGAGACAACTATAAAACTCAGGTCTAACGAAAGTTAGGCCTTTTTTTTATGAGGGAATGGTTTGGGTATTTTCAGCAATCCCTATTCCTGCCATCCGAAGTAGTCCCAACTTGTTAAAGAAACAAGTCGGGAGCTACTTTCTCCTGTCAGGGCTAATTAGCAATCCATTTTTGTAAAATACAGTTTTCAAAAACAACTTTTTTGCAAACTTTTAAACTCCTAAACTTTTAAACTCCTAAACTTTTATTTACATTTGAAACATGAAGATAGAAGAACAAAAAGAACTTATATCAGGATTCAAACACCTCGAACTTTTAGCCAATCAAGTGGTCGAAGGATTCATTTCGGGTATGCATAAGTCTCCTTTTCACGGATTTTCGGCCGAGTTTGCCGAACACAAAATTTACAATGCAGGAGAAAGCACCAAACATATCGACTGGAAACTTTTTGCCAAAACCGACAGATTATACACAAAGCGTTTTGAAGAAGAAACCAATCTTCGTTGTCACTTAATTATCGATAATTCATCTTCAATGCATTACCCTAAGCTCGCATCTGACCAGTTTTTTTATGAAAGCAAAATCGGATTTTCTGTTCTAGCTTCTGCGGTACTTATGAATCTACTCAAAAAACAACGTGATGCAGTAGGATTGAGCGTTTTTTCAGATCAATATGAATATTACGCACCCGAAAAAGGATCTGACAGACACCATCGAATGATTTTGAGTAAACTCGAAGATCTTTTGGAAAATCCAAAACAACCCAAAACAACCGACACTATAAAATACCTACATCAAATAGCAGAAAAAATGCACCGTCGTTCGTTGATTATCTTGTTTACAGATATGTTTCAGCATGAGAACGAGGAAGCGCTTTTCAATGCATTACAGCATCTAAAACACAATAAACACAAAGTAGTCTTATTTCATGTAGTAGATAACAAAACAGAGCTAAATTTCGATTTTGACAACGCTCCAAGAAAATTTATTGATATCGAAACAGGAGAAGAAGTAAATATTTACGCCGATAATGTTAAAGAAATGTATGAAAAAAATGTTGCGGCTTCGTTCAAAAAACTCGCTTTGACTTGTGCTCAAAACAAAATTAAGTATGTTCCAGTGAGTGTTGGGGATAATTTCGAGAAAATACTTACTACATATTTGGTTGAAAAGCAGTCTTTTGGATAGTTTTTTTAAAAATAACTGTAATTTTTTTGACTAAATAGTTGTAGATATTAAAATCTGTAGTATATTTGCAACCGCAATTAAGCAGAGGTTTGGTAGTTCAGTTGGTTAGAATACATGCCTGTCACGCATGGGGTCGCGGGTTCGAGTCCCGTCCAGACCGCTAAAATTGGGAAAGCACTTTGGAAACAAAGTGCTTTTTTGCCCAAAAAAGCAATTTTATTAAAAATTGTTTTTTTGAGTTCCAACAAAGCATTTAAGAAAGTTGTGTTGTTTTCGTCTCGTTGAATAAACGAGACACGGTTTAGTAGTTAGACCAATGAAAAGCTTTTCACCTTACGGTGATGAGCTTTTTTGCTTTTAGGTAAATTTATCTATAGTTAAAGGCAATTATCAGTAGTCCCGTTGCAAAGTACAACAAGAAAAACTTTCACATCAAAACTCCAAATGTCATTTTTTGTTTTACAGATTTTAGTTTACAAAATTCCTAAAAGCAATCACAACATACAAAGCTACAAATCCTAAACAAACAACCAACTTCATAAAACTTGAAGCCAGAAAACCTAAGAAAGAGCCAGTTGCCGCTTTCAAAGCACGGTTTTTATCCTGCGAATTATAAATTAGTTCACCCACAAAAGCGCCCACAAAAGCACCAATCACAAATCCAAAAGGAATCGGAACAAAAAATCCAACCAACATTCCGATATTCGTACCCCAAATACCGTAGGAACTTCCGCCAAATTTTCGAGTGCCTTTTGCAGGAATTGTATAATCAAGTATCGAAATAATTACAACAATCAACAGCGAAATGCCTAAAATCCAATAATTCATGGCTACTTTTTCGGTAAAATAGAGTAATAGTAACCCAATCCAACTTACGATTGGCCCAGGCAAAACAGGTAAAAAACTTCCCAAAATCCCTACTATAACACAAACAAAACCAAGAATTAGCAAAATCGTATCCATAAAATTTGTACTTTTGATGTATAATTATAGTGTAAAAAAACAAAACTTATGGCAATTTATAACACAATCGGTAGAAAAACAATTTTTGCTGCGCTACTATTTGTTTTTACTGCAAATATTCGTGCACAAGAGACAACAAGCACTTCAGATGAGGTTCTCAAAGAAAAAATATACAACCAATACAAAGCGGCAGTTTTAAATTACTCGATGAAAAATTTTGACTCGATGTTTCTTGATTTTTTAGCCAAGCAAAATGATAAAAATTACACATTTACTAGAGAAGAATTTTATACTTTTACAGTCAAAATCGCAACATTTTCCGATCGCCTAGCTAAGCTTTATCCAGCCAGAAAAGCTGAAGCCGAATCGAATAAAAAAGAATGGCTTTCTAAAACATACGATGACTATCTCAAAATGAAATCAGCAAATAAGTAACCAATTTAGTATAAAATTGAAAAAAAATTTAGCCATTTTACTACTATTTTTAATTACATCTTGTCAATTTATTGATAAGCAAATTCCGTCTGAAGAAGAGTTACTCAACAAGGAAATAAAAACCATAGACTGGAAAAAAGTTGACGAATTTCCAACCATGGCAAGTTGTGATACTATTGCCGACAGAACCCAAAATCAGGAATGCTTTATCAACACACTTTCGGCGTTAATCCAACAAAAATTAAATGCCGAAAAACCAAAACTACCCTATGCCAAGTTCGATACGATTACTGTTCAAGTAAGTATTTTACCCAATGCAACACTACAATTTGAAACCCAACAACAAGCTGATAACGAAAAAATCGATAGCATTTTAAAATCGAAGTTAGTTGATTTTCCTGTCATTAAACCAGCTATAAAACGCGGAATTCCAGTCAAAACACAATTCACTTTACCTGTAATTTTAAAAGTAGAATAATTTAGGAGCTATTTACTTAGTCAGTTCCCATTTTTGGAGCTTGTGTCCAGCTATACGTTCCAATCTTTTCTTTTTAAAGGAAAAAAGAAAAGGATTTCCACTGCTATCTGGGCTAAGTATTTGGAAAAATTCGGTTATTTTTTAAAACTTCTGTCTTTCCAAGTAAAGGTTCCAACTAGAGAATAAAGCCCAACAACACTGCTAAAAATAGGATAAATAAAACTGCTAACAATCGGAAATAAAAATTTCCCTTTTCGCAAAAAACTATTGGTTTTAAGCAGCAAAACATAATCAACAACCAACTTTAAACTAAAAGCAATTGCAATTAACTCCCAACTTCCAACACCCATCATCCAATATCCAAAACTCACGACCAAAGAAGCGTTCATCAACAAAACCACAACTGCCAATCCTTTGGCAAAATCACTATTATAACTACTCGTTTTACTTGCCCAACGAACACGTTGCATAAAAAGAGTGAGAATAGCATTTTCGGGTTTCGTCAATACAATACTTTCTCGGTTTTTTAAATAGTGAACTTTACTAGCATTATGCTTAACAGCTTTTTGCAACAAAAAAACATCATCGCCACTGGCTATCTTTGTGTTTCCATTAAAACCACCAAGCAAATTAAATAAGTTTTTAGTGTAAGCAAAATTAGCTCCATTGCACATAAAAGCTTCTTTTAAACCAAAACTTCCAATGGTCGTTCCTTGCAAACTCATCAAATCCATTTGCTGAAAATAATGAAACGGATTCCACTTAGCTTTTACATTTACAGCTCCAACCAACATTTCAACCTCATGCGATTGAATGTAATTATCAAATGCTAAAAGCCAATTTTTAGACACTTCACAGTCAGCATCAGTAGTGATAATCCACTCATTTTTTACAATAGGAACAGCTCTCGAAATAGCATCTTTTTTGGCAGAATTAGACAAACGAAGATTTTCCAAAAGTGTAGTTTGAATCAAACCATTTTCCATTCGCCATTTATTAAAAATCTTTTCCGAATTATCACTCGAAAAATCATCAATTACAATAATTTCAAACAAATCTAAAGGGTAATTCAGTTGCGAAATAGAATCCAAAAGCGTTCTAAAATTTTTTTCTTCATTTCTAAAAGGAACAATTATTGAAAAGGTTTTTTTGGGTTGTAAATCGATTTTTTCAAACGATTTTACTCTGGTAAATCCATAAATCAAAAGACCTATAAAAATAACATAGTCTATTATTATCAAACAAAAAACAATTGTAATTAATTCCATTTAGGTTTAAATTTTAAAACAAAATAACTTCCAATAACTACTGGCAAAACAACATTCAAAAACCACATTAGCGTGCTTATAAAAACCACAATCCATTCGTTAACGCCCAATTTTCCGAAGAAAAATACAGCCACACTTCCTTTTACAGCAAAATCTAAAAACTGAAAACTTGGCAGTGATGAAGCTAGAAAATAAACTACAGCAATCGTCGCCATCATAGTCCCATAGGGTAAATCTACATCAAAAGCTAGAAATAAAAAATAGTATTGATGCGAAAAAACCAAATATCTGCAAACTGCTAAAATATTATTTTTTGTATGAATTGAATTTGGAATTTCTCCAATTTTTATTAGTAATTTTTCAACTGAATATCCTTTTATTTTAATTTTTTTAGTGAAAAATAAAAAAGTAAATATAATTAAAACAGCCGTTCCTAAAAAAGAAACTTCCTTTTGATAACCAATAATCATTAATCCAAATAACCCGAAAACAATCGTTAAAATCATTTGAATTCCGTTACAAATAAGGTTTAAAAAAATAATTTGCTTGGTTTTGGTTTTGTCAAAATACAATGCTTTTCCAGCATATTCGCCCAAGCCATTTGGTGTAAAAATCCCAGCAGTTAATGCACCCAAAACTTGTTTGGTACTTTCTCCAACCGAAATAGGTTTGATAAATGCAACCAAGTTTTGCCATTTCAAAATCTCCAAATAACGATTGACAACGCTAAAAGAAAGTAAAAATAGGATTCCCAAAACC
>CAZLEU010000053.1:0-17633 GCA_964558625.1 uncultured Flavobacterium sp. | reverse complement strand
ATAGGAGGTTCTGGAAACCCATCGCCTGTAACAGCTTATGGTGTCTATATGGGAATGAAAGCAGCAGCTAAATATCAATTTGGCTCTGAAAAATTAGAAGGAAAAAAAGTTTTAGTCCAAGGAATCGGTCATGTTGGTGAAACTTTAGTCGAATTTCTGTCAAAAGAAGGCGCATCTGTCCAAATAACCGATATTAATGAAAACCGTTTGGAAGAAGTTAGTAAAAAGTATGGAGCTACAATTTTTAGAGGCGAAGATTTATACGCTGCAGAAGTTGATATTTATGCACCATGCGCATTAGGAGCTACCGTAAACGACGATACAATAAACCGAATCAAAGCTAAAGTTATTGCTGGTGCAGCCAATAATCAGTTGGCCAACGAGGTGGTTCATGGTCATATTTTGAAGGAAAAAGGGATTCTTTATGCTCCCGATTTCTTAATTAATGCAGGAGGAATTATAAATGTATATGGAGAAATTGCTAAGTACGATAAAGCTGAAGCCATGCGTAGAACCGAAAACATTTATAATACAACATTGGCCATTTTTGAACTTGCTCATTCAAAAGGATTAACAACTCATCAAGCTGCTTTTGCAATGGCTGAAGAAAGAATAGAGCAAAGAAAAAAAGAAAACATAAAATAATTTAGCGTTACAATATTATTACTATTTTTGCGGAGCGAAAGAAATTCTTTTGCTCCGTTATTTTTTAAACCAAAAAAAGTTCTTACCAAGTGCTAAACAGAAGACATATACGCGTAAAAGTAATGCAATCCATTTATGCCATGCATCAAAATGGTTCAGACTCAATCGAGAAAGAAGAAAAATTCTTACTCTACAGCATCGAAAACATTCAAGATTTGTACTTAACACTACTTGCAGCACTTGTAGAAATAAGAAAAAAAGAGGTTGTTTTTTTACAAAAATCATCCGAAAAACATCTCGCAACTAAGGAAGAAAAAAATCCAAATAAAAAGTTTATCAACAATGCAATCCTAGAATTATTAGAAGAAAATAATTCACTTAATATTGCTCTTCAAGACAGAAAAATAAATACTTGGAATCTTAATGATGACTATATCAACATTCTTTTAAATGCCATAAAAGAAAGTGATTTATACGCAAATTATATGCGCAATAACACAAATAATTTTGATGAAGATAAAGAATTTATAAGCTCTATTTTCATGGAAATCATTGCTCCAAATGAAAAGTTATACGAATATCTTGAAGATAATAAATTAACATGGATTGATGATATTCCGTTGGTAAATACCGAAATTATCAAACAATTAAAAGCCATCAAAAACGGAACAGAAGATTCGTTTAGAATTTCAAGATTATATAAAGACACCGAAGACAAGGAATTTGTAAGTAATCTTTTCAGAAAAACAGTTTTAAACGAAAAAGAATTAGCTAAAGAATTTGAAGATAAAACACCCAATTGGGATATGGAAAGAATTGCAGAAATAGATACTATTTTATTAAAAATGGCTATTTGCGAGTTTTTAAAATTTCCTTCAATCCCAACAAAAGTTACTATTAATGAATATTTAGAAATTGCCAAAGAATATTCCACTCCAAAAAGCAGTATTTTTATTAATGGAATTTTGGATAATTTGGTTAAAGAATTAGAACAAAACAAAAGATTATTAAAAACGGGTAGAGGTTTAATTTAATTATATATAAAATGAATAACAAAACCATTTTCATTGTTACATTATCTCTTGGATTACTTTTTCAATCCTGCAAAAAAGAGGTTACAACTAATACAAATACTGAAATAGTTTCTGATGAATCACAAAATAATCAAACAGATTTAGAAACTAAAATCGAATCCAAAAATGACAACCCTAAAGCAGGAAAAGCCGAAATGACTTTTGAAAAAAAAGAGCATGATTTTGGCGTGATAAAACCTGACTCTAAAGTAGACTATACATTTAAGTTCAAAAATACTGGAAAAGAAGATTTGGTAATTTCAAACGCACATGGATCATGTGGTTGTACTGTTCCCGAATATCCAAAAGAAGCAATAAAACCTGGCGAAAATGGCGAAATTAAAGTCTCTTTCAACTCTGCTGGAAAATCTGGAAAACAAGAAAAATCGGTTACCCTTTATGCCAATACGCCAGCTGGAAATGAACTATTAAAAATTAAAGCTCTTATAAAATAACTATAATTAAAAATATTATGCAACAAATACAAACGTTATTACCATTCTTACTAATGTTTGTGGTTATCTACTTTTTTATGATATTACCACAACAAAAGAAAATAAAAAAAGAAAAAGAATTTGAAAATGCACTAAAAGTAGGTGATAAAATTGTAACCAAAAGCGGTTTACACGGAAAAATTGCCGAATTGGCCGATACAACAATTGTCATAGAAACAATGTCAGGAAAATTAAAAATGGAGCGTTCAGCGATTTCTATGGAAATGAGTACCGCTTTGAACAAAAAATAGTTTGTCTTCGTATAACAACATGTTTAAAAGTCAAAATTTTTTTTTTTGATTCTGAAAACTATTCGAACAGAAAAATAATCAATTAAAAAAAGCGTCTTGAAATTACTTTCTTGACGCTTTTTTCGCTTAACTAACCTCAATTATTTAATTTTATCTTTTGCCCAAAGTTGTTGCAATGGTTTGAGTTGTTCCATATCAAAATTGGAATCTTTTAAAATCGATATCATTTCCATGATGCTATTTGGATTCATTTTGTTTCCCAAAACTCTTACAACTGCAAAACCTTTGTCTTTTTGGTTTCCATATAGAATAAACTCTTCAATGTTATCGTCGGTTCCAACAAAACTTACTGATGCTCCTTCTTTTCCTGAACCAAACTTCATTAATTGTTGGTACTTTTCGTCTTTTAAAATCGAATTTACCTTAGCTCTTTCCGTTTCAAACTGTGCTTTGTTATCATCATTTACTTTAAATGCAAGCACATTCATTTTTTCAAAAGATTTGAATGCTTCTTTTTGAGCAACCGACATTTTTTTCTCATCTACTTTTAAAATACTTGGTGAAATATCCAATGAAATAAAATCCTTATTCTCTGCATTTTCAACAAAATACTTTTGTAATGATGGTTTTGAATCACAACTTATTACTAAAAATAAAGTAATGATCGTTAATTGATTGATGATTGATTTCATATTATTACTTTTTACCTTTAGTCGCTTTTTTCAAGTCATCTCCACCAGGAATTTTCATTTTGTCTGTTAGTACCGATAATTCGTCTAAATCGAAGTTTCCTGTTAATGACATCAAAACGGTTTCGCTTGTTTTTGAGCCATCAATAAACATTAATAATTCTTTAATTTGACTATCCGTTGCACCAGATTTTACCATAATTTTGATGTTTTTTCCACCATCATTTACACGCATTAATTCTTCCAGACCACCCGTTTTGGTATATTTTTCAGCAGCAACTTTCATCTCGGCAGTTGCTCTTGTGCTTGAAGTAGTAAAAACTCTAAGATTATCTAATTTTTTAATTAAATTTAGATATTGTTGCGCTTGCTTATCGGATGCTTCCATTTTGACTTTACTCATCAACTCAAACATTTTTTTATTGACAATAATAGATGTTACATCATCTTGCCCGTCAAATTTATCAAAGGCTGTTTGACCAAAAAAGCTGTTTGAAACAAATACAAATGCGATAATAAAAATTATTTTTTTACTCATAGTATTAAATTTTGTTTTTGTGAATTTGTGAATTGTTGATTTCATGATTTTAAATTTTTTAGATTAATTTTTGATTGATTTTTATTGATATTGATTATTACTTGAATATTAAATTTCTTGATTCTTGGTATTCATTTACATACTCTACACTTTTTATACCAACATTTACATTCTCTGAAACCATTTTTAGTGCTTTTTGGGTTTCTCTAAATGCAACTTCTGGATCATCATAGGTTCCTAGTTCACCCTTTTCTTTTGTCTCCATATTGAGATAACTAAAAACCCCAACACCCAACAGGATTGTAATCGAAGCCGCAATTGATAACCAAATAGTGCTTCTTTTTTTGCTTTGAACTACTATTTCCTTAGTCAATTTTTCATTCTTAGCTTCAGAAAAACAAGCAAATAATGATTTATACTGCTTCATATTTGGAGCCACATCATCACTTGCAAAATAGTTTTTCAACTCTTGTTCTTCTGCAAGACTTGTTTCAGCTTGAAAATATTTCTCCAATAATTTTTCTATTCTATTCAATTCCATAACTGTGTGTTTTTTGCATGGTTTCGCGTATTGTTTTTCTAGCTCTAGAAAGTGCTACTCGAACTGCCGTTTCATTCATATTGAGCATTTTGGCTATTTCTTCAAATTCATATTGTTCTACATCACGCATTTGAACAATCATTTTTTGTTGTTCGGGTAAACTATTTAGTATTTTTTCTACCCAACTCAAACTATCTGCATCCTCTATCCTTTGTGATAATCCAACCTGTTTATCTTCATAATTAGAATGTACAAGTTGCAAATTACTCGCTCTTTTCGACTTTAATTGATCCAAACAATAATTTTTGGTTGTTGTCATCGCAAAAGCCTCCAAACTTGAGTAGGCTTGTAACATATCATTCTTGTTCCATAATTTCACCATAACTTCTTGTGTAGCATCTTCTGCTTCTTCTGTGCTTATAAGCAATCGTTTTGCCAATCGAAAGACTTTATCTTTGAATGGTAAAATTAATTGTATAAACTCTTTTTGGTGCATTATGGTTAGTTTATTTGCCTTTATATAGTCAAGACGAATGAGAATTTATTTTGTTACAAATAAACTGCTTTAATTATGAATTCACTATATTTGTAAGTAAATTAACCTCTTAGAAATTGTGCTATTTCCTTACAAGTGAAATTTCTCTAAAATAAAATAATCCATTATGAAAAGAAAAATACTATTGCTTTCATTGTTTATTTTATTGTTTTTTAGTTATTCTTATTCACAAGAATATCATCCATTTTTGAATAACTCATCATGGAAATACGATGTCTATACCTTCGGCGGGCCACAAAGTTATACCATCGAGCCAGATATTGATGTGGTTATTGGTAACAATACATATAAAAAATTTATTGACTCACGTAATGCAGAGGAAATATATCTAAGGGAAGATGTTGCAAACAAAAAAGTTTATAAAAGAATTAATGGTATTGACACAATATTATTTGATTTTAATTTACAAGTTGGAAGTACAGTTACATTGAATAATGGAACGACTTATTATGTAAATTTAATAACAATGGTAAATGTAAATGGTGGACAAAGAAAAAAATTTACTCTTCAACAATCAAATCCATTCTCATCAGGAGAAACATGGATTGAAGGAGTTGGAAATATTGAACACCCTTTAATTGATTCTTACATATTAAGTGACCCTACTTATAGTTTAAAATGTAGTTTTCAAAATGACATAAACGTATATAATTTTGGTATAGCAAATGGCGGAACTCCAACACAATGTTCTACATTGAGTACCAATGAAATTCAAATTCCAAACTTTATTACTTACTCTCCAAATCCTTTTAATGACGAACTTACCATTACAACAACAAAAAAATTGTCTAATTCAAGTTTAAAAGTATATAATTCAATAGGTCAACTGGTGAAAAAAGTTGAAAATATATATGGAAATAAAATAACCTTACAAAAAGAAAATTTAGTTAGCGGAATTTATTTTGTTCAATTATTTGAAAAGGATAAATTGATCTCGACTCAAAAAATAATTAGCAAAGATTAATTTTATTGTATGAAGAGAAATTTAATACTCGTACTGCTTTACTTCTTAGTTTTTTCAAGTTGTGAAAAACAAGAAGATAATTATGTTCCCGAAGATTTACAGGTTAACAATTTTATATGGAAAGGATTAAATTTGTATTATTTATGGCAAGCTGACGAACCAGATTTGGCGGATAATAGATTTAGAAATCAAACTGAACTAAATAGTTTTCTATATGGCTATCCGACTCCAACTAATTTATTTCAACATTTGTTAAATAAACCCATTAGTCAATTCCCTGAAGGAGAAGCTATTGATAGATTTAGTGTATTATTTTCAGATTATACACAATTAGAAGGAATTCTATCAGGCACCACTTTAAACAACGGAATGGATTTTGATTTGAAATATAAAAGCAGTAGTTCAAACGAGATTTTTGGTTGGGTTAGATATGTATTGCCTAACTCTGATGCAGCAACAAAAAATGTTCAAAGAGGAATGGTATTTTATGCTATAAATGGGACAACTCTAACCAATGCAAATTATAGAAGTTTATTAAGTTTAAGCACATACACCATCAATCTAGCCAATTATGACAGTGGAGCTATCACACCTAATGGACAATCGATAACCTTGACAAGATCGGTTCTTTCAGAAAATCCAGTTTATTTAACCAAAGTTATTGAGTCAGGAAACCACAAAATAGGTTACTTAATATACAACGGTTTTTATTCTCAATATGAATCGCAATTAAATACTGCATTTGGTCAGTTAAAGTCGCAAGGAATAACCGATTTAGTTTTAGATTTACGTTATAATTCTGGTGGATCAATTGCGACTGCAGGACGATTGGCAAGCATGATTACTGGACAATTTAATGGTCAAATTTTTGGCAAACAACAATGGAATTCAAAAGCCCAAACCTATTTTAATCAAAATAACCCTTCGGAATTAATTGATTTATTCCCAAGCACCATAGGAAACGGACAAGTTATAAACAGCTTAAATTTGAATAAAGTGTATATTTTAACTTCCAAAAGCACGGCTTCTGCTAGTGAATTGGTTATTAACGGGCTAGCACCTTACATAAATGTTATTACAATTGGTGATGTTACAACTGGAAAAAATGTGGGCTCTATAACTTTATATGATTCTCCAACTTTTGCCAAGAGTGATGTAAATACCAAACATAAATACGCCATGCAACCATTGGTTTTAAAAATTACAAATAAAAACAACTTTGGAGATTATACAAATGGTTTACAACCCAATATATCTATCACAGAAAATTATGACAATTTAGGCATTTTAGGAGAAACAACCGAACCATTGCTAAATGCAGCTATTACGAAAATTACAACAGGCGGAAGGATTAACCAACCTCAACATAAAGAGTTTAAAGATTTCAAAAATTCCAAATCATTATACGAAATTGGAACCGATATGTATCTGGAGAAAGTTCCGTATATAAAATAAAAAATGGCTACTAAAATTCAGTAGCCATTTTTTTATAATGATTTTATAAAACTATTGATTAAAATAAAATCCATTTGGAGATTTTCCGACATTTACTGTTTTCAATAATTTCCCTAAAGGGTATGCTTGAGCACCAGAACCATCTGTTTCGGTTCTATCACCATTAGCAAAAATTTTCACATTTCCATTACCATCAAAAGTTGGTGCATCGCCAACATAAATAAGATTATTTTTAACAGCCATTGAATAAATATTTACTGCATTGGTATTAAAACTTTTTATTACAGTTACAGGATTGGTCTGCACCATTATTTCCTTATAGACATAATTGCCAAAAGAATAATATATATAAGACCCAAAGATTGACATATTTGTAACATAGGTTGAACCTGCAAATGTTTTAAAAGTAGTAAGAGCATTGGTTGAAAGATTCATTTTAACAATTTTTGCTGGTGTTTCTCCACCTGCAGCATAATTAGGATTTCCTGCGCAAAATATCCACAAATTACCATTATTTACAATAAGTTCATTAGGCACATCACCCACAACGATTGGTGCTCCTTCAACAACATCTGTAGTGCCATTAATAATACTTAATTTATTATTTTGACTCCAACCACCAGCATGCGAAACATACAATTTAGTATTATATTCTGTTATATGTTCTGGTCCTTCAACTACAGAAATATTTTTGATTACCTGATTATTTGATAAATCGATTACCGCAACATAATCATCACTTGCATTAGATTCTTCACCCCAACATGTCACATACCCTTTACCATTAAGAAACGTAATGTATCGAGGGCTGTTCAATCCAGATGCAATAGTTACTGTTTTCTTCATCGAATATCTATTTACAACTTCTATCTTATCATCACCATTTACAACGATATAAGCCAAATCATTATAAAAACCAATACTTTGTCCAGTTTTACCAATTGGAGCATTATTTTCAAGTCCAAATATGTTGTTTGTAGAGGTATTCAAATCAAATGAAATATATGAAATTGAAGCATCTGGGTTTGGGAACTCACCTTCATTCAAGACCAAAACACCACTATCATATGTCCCTTTAGGAGTGTAAAAAGGCACAGCATCTTCATCGGGATCACATGAGGCCAAGAATAGGGAACTAATTGCTATTAAAAACAGTTTGTTAAATTTCATTTTTTTTATAATTTAAGGGTTAAATTTACTAAATAATTTCTACCAGGCAAGGGTCTGTAAGCGACACTCTGATAGTTTTCGTTAAATATGTTTTGGGTTTGAAAACCTAATACATATCTGTTCTTTTTTCCAAAATTGTATCTTAATCCAACATTTGAGACATTATATGATTTTATAAAAGCCTCGTGATCGCTTTGTGTATAAACAAATCCATTGAATAAGAATTGATAATTAAAATTTATCTTTTTGTAATTATAGGCAAAACCTACAGTGCTCTTATGAAATGGAACATAAGTCAATTGTTTACCAGTTTTTTCATTTTCTGAAACTGTATAAGCATAGCTAGCATTTATTTCGAAATACTGTTTTGCAAATTGTTTTTTGAAATTTACTAAAACTTCATTTCCATAACTAACTACGTTATCAACATTTTCTGGTTTCCAAATAGAATTTTGTGGAATCCACCTTATTAAATTTGAAATTGAATTATAGTAAGATGTAATTTTTATCTCAACATTATTAAAAATCAGCTCATGCCCTATTTCACTCTGAATGGCACTTTCAGGTTTCAAATTTGGATTTCCAGAACCAACCCAATACAAATCATTAAACGTTGGTATTCTGAAATTTTTGGAAACATTTAGCTTAATCTTATAGTTAGAGTTCACATCAAAGCTGGAACCAAAAGCCATTAAGAAAGGGCTTTCATAAGTATCTGTAACTTCTTTTCTTATACTCAAATCATACTGAAAATGATTTGAAATTTTATGGTGTAGCAATAATGATATGGCACCAATATTACGTTTATTATTTCCAATGTTTTTTCCAATACCCTTTAAATTTGAATAATCTACAATTCCATTTAATTTAATTTTGGATGAAAATTTAAACTCCAAGCCATATTTAGCAATAAATGTTTCGGCTCTTGATGTCTCAAAACTCTCAAAATTATAATTATTAAAATAACGGTATTTTTCGGTTAAAAAAGCCATTTTTAAACTTGACACTATTTTCGTAGAAGAATACAACCATTCGGCTAAATTTCTACTATTTATATCTTGGTATTTACTTTCCGATTTTGAACCAATTGTTGCCGAAAAATGCCTTTCGCTATCATAAAACTGACTATAAACCCTAAAAACATTTGATTGATTTAGTTTGTAACCAAAACTTAAATTGTAGTTATTGTTGTAAAACTGACCATTAGTGTTCTTCAAATCAGAATTTAAAAAAGGATAGTCATTATCTGAACTATTACGAGAAAAATTGAAATTGACACTAACTCTGTTGGTAGAAAATGTACTTCTGAAACTCGAGTCAAAAGTATTGAAACTCCCATAACTCAGAAATAAGTCGTTTTCAAATTTATGCTTGAAAACCATTTCGTTGTTCAAATGAATACTTCCACCAATGGCACTACTTCCGTAAATAGCACTTCCACCACCTGCACGAACGGTTACCGAATTATAGTTTCGAGTGGTAATTGTGTTAAAATCAGTTTGCCCGTTAAATTGAGAATTAATGTTTATTCCGTTCCAAATAACTGCTGTTTGTTGCGCTGTTGTTCCTCTAAAAGAGGGCGACGAAACCATTCCTAATCCGTTTTCTTTGAAATAAACTACCGAATTATAATTGAGTAACGAAGTTAATGAAGATTGATTTTTGGAAATAATAGAATCATTCAATTTTTGAACCGATAACGAACCCGAATAAGTAGTCAAATGCAAATCGGAAACCTGAACATCTTTTAAAACAATAGTATCATTTTGCGCCAAAACTAATTGACACACAAACACAAGAACGAAAAAAAACTGTTTTCTTAAAGTCATAATTTCAGAATCTTTTTTCCCGAAGATTCGATATTTGTTAAGAAAAAAGGCAGGTCTCCTGGCTTGCGTCTTGCTGATTGTCTTCTCATCTCGGCTTTTAGAACGAGACAATGACTTTGTAGTCATCAACAAGCTTGTTAGCTTACAGTTGCGGGAACAGCTTAGGTTTTTAACCTAATTCCCTTTTAATGCGATTCGTGTGAACCACAACCTTAATTCGAGGGCAAAGGTATGAAAATAATTAATTATCTTCTTTCTTTTTAGAAAATTTATAAATCAGCCAAATAAATCCCACTACAAAATGTAGCAAGATGATTCCGGCAACGATATACATGAAAATGTTTGAATTGTCTCTCATGATTTATTTTTTAGCAAATTTACTAGCTAATTAAATTAGATTTGGTATCATTTGCTACACAAGCATCCATTTATTGAAACATTGTTTTACTTTTGTCAAAAAATAAAACAATGCATACTTTCAGATTTATTTTACCACTTTTATTCTTATTTCTTTTTGCACAATGCAAAGAGGAAACCAAAGCTCAATCTGAAATAACTACCACAAATACGGTCAAATATGCTAAAGGATTTTCGATTGAAAATTACTCAAATTATTCAATTATTACAGTAAAAAATCCTTGGCCAAAAGCTTCAAAAACATACAAATACATTTTAAAAAAGAAAAACGAAATTATTCCTGATTCTCTAAAAAACAATATTGTTATAAATATTCCTATTCAATCGATTGTGGTGACTTCTACAACACATATTCCTTCATTGGAAATGTTGAGTAAAGAAAAAACGTTGGTTGGTTTTCCAAACCTTACTTATATATCTTCAGAAAAAGTTCGTGCTTTGATTGATGCAAAAAAAATCAAAGAATTAGGAAAAAATCAATCCCTGAACACCGAAGTTTTAATTGATTTACAACCTGATGTCATTATTGGGTATGGTTTAGATAACAACAATCCAACTTTGGATAATTTAGAAAAAAGTGGATTAAAAGTATTGCTAAATGGCGATTGGAATGAACAAACACCATTAGGAAAAGCAGAATGGATAAAGTTTTTTGGAGCTTTATACGACAAACAAGAACAAGCCAACGAAATCTTCTCTAAAATTGAAAAAGACTATCTAAAAACTATTGAAATTGCCAAAAAAGCAACAACAAAACCAACGATTTTAGCAGGTGACATTTTTGAAGGAAAATGGTATTTACCAAGTGGAAGTAGTTGGGGGAGCTTGATATTGAAAGAAGCCAGTTCTAATTATTTATGGCAAGAAACAACAGGAACAGGAAGTTTATCATTATCCTTTGAAACCGTTTTTGAAAAAGCAAAAGAGGCGGATTTTTGGATCACCTCGGGGCAATTTTCAACTCTGCAAGAAATGACCGATGCTAATCCGCATTATAAACAATTTAAAGCTTTTCAAAGTAAAAATGTCTATTCATTTGCAGCAAAAAAAGGAAAAACGGGTGGCATTTTATATTATGAATTAGCTCCCAATCGTCCAGATGTTGTGTTGAAAGATTTGGTTAAAATTTTACATCCAGAATTATTAGTCGGGTACGAGCCTTACTTTTTTGAGAAGTTGAAATAAAACTCAGATTTCACAAATTATCACAGATTTTTTTTCAACTTTGCAGTGATACAAATCTTGATAATGCACAAAAACCGAAATACATTTCTTTTTTCAATATTGTCATTACTATTGCTATTGGCTTTTTTATTGAACATTTCTTTCGGACAAGTTGCCATACCTCTAAAAGAAGTTTTTAAAAGTTTGTTGGGTTCAACAGCAAGTAAAGATACTTGGGAATACATCATTTTCAACTTTAGATTACCCAAAGCTATAACAGCTATTTTGGTTGGAATTGGATTATCAATTTCAGGTTTATTAATGCAAACTTTATTCCGAAATCCATTAGCAGGTCCATATGTTTTAGGATTGAGTTCAGGTTCAAGTTTGGGAGTTGCTCTTGTCATTTTAACCTCAAGCTTTTTGGGGATGGGCATTTCTAATATAGAATTTACAATCATTTTAGCATCATGCTTAGGAAGTTTTCTTGTAATGTTACTCATTTTGATTATTTCGCAAAGATTAAGGGATACAGCAACTATCCTAATTGTAGGCTTAATGTTTAGTAGTTTTACGGGCGCAATTGTTTCTGTTCTAACCTATTTCAGTTCGGCAGAACAATTACAGAAGTTCACCTTTTGGAGTATGGGAAATTTAGGTAACTTATCTTGGCAGAATATTTTGATTTTATGTATCGCCGTTTTATTTGGTTTACTCTTAAGTTTACTTTCTATAAAGTCACTCGATGCCTTATTACTAGGAGAAAATTACGCCAGAAGCATGGGATTGGATGTAAAAAAATCAAGATATATAATTATTATTGCCACCAGTATTTTAGCAGGAAGCATAACCGCTTTTGCTGGACCAATAGCTTTTATTGGATTAGCCGTTCCTCATTTGGCAAAATTACTTTTCCAAACAAGTAATCACAAAATATTGTTTTGGAGTACAATTTTGATTGGTGGTATTTTGATGCTTTTTTGTGATATGATTTCGCAATTGCCAGGACTCGATTTTACACTACCAATAAATGCTATAACCTCAATAATTGGAGCTCCAATTGTAATTTGGTTATTAATTCGGAAGAAAAATTTAGTTTAGACTTTAAGAAAATAGACCATGAGCAACAACATTCTTTCAACTTCAAATTTATCAATTGGTTATACAACCAAGAAAGAAACAATTGTTATTGCTTCTAATCTAGATTTGAATTTACAAGTTGGAAAATTAATTAGTTTGGTTGGAGCCAACGGAATTGGAAAATCAACTTTATTGCGTACACTTAGCGGTATTCAAAAACCAATTGCTGGAACTGTTTATATAAACGAGAAAGACAGTCAAAACTATGAACCACAAGTTTTAGCACAAAATTTAAGTTTAGTATTAACAGAAAAATTACCCCCAAGTAATTTGACTGTTTTTGAACTAGTAGCATTAGGAAGACAACCCTACACCAATTGGTTGGGAAAACTTTCTGATGAAGATTTGGAAAAAGTATATAATGCCATTACACTTACCCAAATTGAATCGTTAATCAATAAAAGGCATTTTGAAATTAGTGACGGACAATTGCAGAAAGTCTTAATCGCAAGAGCATTAGCACAAGATACACCATTAATAATTCTTGATGAACCGACAACCCATTTGGATTTATTTCACAAAGTTTCTGTTTTCAAATTATTGAAAAAACTATCTCAAAAAACAACTAAATGTATCCTCTTTTCTACTCATGACATTGATTTAGCAATTCAACTCTCAGACGAAATGATTGTTATGACAGAAGAAAATATCGTTCAAGATGAACCTTGTAATTTGATTTCAAAGGGTGTTTTTAATTCTCTTTTTAAAGATGAGAGTATTGACTTTGATATAACCAAAGGTACTTTTATCATCAAATAAATTATGATTTGTTTTACTTCCAATGAATTCATTTTTACTACTTTTATAAAAAAATCATACTAATGAAAAACACATATACTCTTTTCTTACTTATAATGATAACTTTATCACAAGCGCAAAAACAAATTTCTTATTCGGATGGAAATCAACAGTTAGAAGGCATTTTAATCAATCCAGAAAACAAGACAAATAATGGAAATGCTGTTTTACTTCTTCCTGCTTGGATGGGTATTGACAATAATGCAAAAGAAAATGCCATAGAACTTGCAAAATTAGGTTATCTAACGTTTGTGGCTGATATATACGGTTTGGATAAAAGACCAACAAATTCATCAGAAGCCGGAAAAATTGCTGGCTATTATAAAACAAACATAAAAGAATATCAAAATAGAATTCAGCTTGCTCTTGAACAACTTATTAAGGCTGGAGCTAATCCTAACAAAATTGCTGTGATTGGTTACTGTTTTGGTGGAACTGGTGCAATTGAAGCAGCAAGAATTAATATGAAAGTAAAAGGTGTCGTTTCTTTTCATGGCGGATTAGGAAGAGATGCATCAAGAACTATAGAACCTATTTTAGCAAAAGTTTTAGTACTTCATGGAGCTGATGATTTTTTTGTTCCTGAAACAGAAATTAAAGCTTTTCAAGACGAAATGAGAGCTGCAAAAGCAGATTGGCAAATGATATATTATGCAAACTCAGTGCATGCATTTACACATAAAGATGCTGGGAATGACAATAGTAAAGGTGCAGCATACAATGAAAAAGCAGCCAAAAGATCATGGCAAGCAATGCTAACTTTTTTTGAAGAAATTTTTAAATAAGTGAAATCTGTCTTTTAGCTTCACCTACAACAAAAGCAACCGAATTGGCAATATTAAAACTTCTAATTAAGGATGACATTGGAATGGTTAAATGATTTTCAAATCTAGCTAAGACTTCTTGTGATAACCCAACACTTTCTTTTCCAAAAACCAGCCAATCCCCGTCTTGAAACTTGGTTTCATATATTGATTTGGTGGCATGTGAACTCATTAGAAAAACCCTAGACTTATCCAAAATTTGTCCCATCCATTCTTCTACATTTTGATATTCTGTTACATCAAGATGCACCCAATAATCCAAACCCGATCTTTTGAGATTTTTATCATTTATCACAAATCCAAATGGGTGAATTAAGTGCAAACGACTTTCTGTTCCAACACACAAACGTCCAATATTTCCTGTATTATTTGGGATCTCGGGCTCTACTAAAACTATGTTTAACATTTTTAATTGTATAATGTATATTGTTTTTATAATTCAAAATTAGAAACCTCCAAAACTTCTCCTGCTTTTAAATGGTTTAGAAATTGATTACCAATTCGAACTCTAACCAATCGCAATGTTGGAAACCCAACAGCCGAAGTCATTTTTCTAACTTGTCTAAACTTTCCTTCATTGAGTGTTATTGTTAGCCACGAAGTTGGTCCATGGCGGTCATCTCTAATTTTTTTTCCACGTTCTCCAAATTCAGGATGGATGTCTAAAATGGACGCTTTGCATTTTCGAGTTATATATTTTTTTCCGTTGAAACCGATTTCTACTCCATTTTTTAGTTTTTCAATTGCTGCTTCATTAATAACTCCATCAACCTGAACATAATACTCTTTTTCAACTTTCCTACTCCTAACCAACTCGCTCATCATTCCGTCAGTTGTCAATAATAATAAACCTTCTGAATCTTCATCCAGCCTTCCTATAGCCATAATCCCATTGGGAAAATCATACAACTCCCCTAGCAATTTTTTATTGCGTTTTAATTCATATTTAAACTGAGATAAATAACCGTATGGCTTATGTATTAGAAAATGATGGTGCATCTTTTTTACAAAAATAAAAAGACTGTCGTTAAATGACAGTCTCTAATGAATCAAATCTTGATATAGTTAATTTCTACTCTGAATGTAATCCGATAATTCATCAACATTACTGCTAAAATTGAAAATTCCGTTTAGTTTGAAATAATTTCTTGGCTCGATACAATAATCATAAGCAAATTTAGCAAATTCTAATTTATTATCCTCAAAACTAAATGTATTAGCAATTTGCATTATTTGATCAACATTCAAACAATTTACTGTAATAACTTGCTTCGCTGTTTTTAATCTAGTATCTTCAAAACTTTGTTTTTTGATTGTAGCTAGAGCTGCACTAAAATTACCCGGCGTCATACATGATTTTCCACCACATCCTCTAATATCATTATATTGGTTACCTCCGTTACCATGATTATGACCATCATGGTCTCCATGGGATGTATGAGATGAAGAAGTAGTAGTGGTTGTAGTTTGTGTAACAACACCACCCCCCATAGAATCATTTATAGATACACCCATGTTTATACCTCCAATGTTTACGCCAACACCCATATTTACACCACCATTTTGGGTTGTAGTGGTGGTTGTAGTTTGTGTCGTACCACCACGAACAGGTTCTTGTACAACAACTACATCCCTTGGTTGACCATAATGAACAACATGAACATTACTTGGCGGAATAAAATCAGGACGAACTGGAATGGAAGAAAAATAATTTAACTTCATTTTTGTTTTGTTGTTCTTATCTCTTTTAATCTTATAAGTTACATCTGCAAAATTTCCATCGACATCAGTTAACATTAAACTGTTTTTAGACACATCTTGTAAAGTTGCATCAGCAAACTTGATTTTTGCATTGTAGTAAGGTTGATTCAAATCTTCAACCCTTAGGTTTGTTTGTGGTTCATCATTAATGATTTCTCCATTCAAAATAAGTGTGAATTTATCACCATCCTCGGAAAAAATGGTTAAATGTCCAACTGGACCAAACTGTGAAAATGATAAACTTGAAATCAGTAATAAGGCTAAAAGTGTAATTTTTCTAGTCATAAATTATGGATTTTAATTTTTTCGGTAAATATAGTTTTTTTTCTAATAAATCTAAATTATCCAAAATGATGCCAAATTTTTAACAAAAATGAATTTGATGTATTTTTTTTCAACTATATATGTATCTTTAAACTTTCAAATTTCATATCAAAAAATGGATTCATCAATTCTAATTTTATTAACTTTTATAATCGCCTTAGCCATTGGAGTTTTCATTGGTAAAATGTTATTTTCAGCCAAATCGCAATCCGAAAAAGCTTCATTAGAAGAAAAATCAAATGGTTTATTATCACAAATTAATCAACTAAAAGAGCAATTTCAAAACGAAAGAAGTCAATTTGAAAAACAGCTTTTGCTTACCAATACTGAAAAAGAAACTATTCGCGCCGAGAAAGATTCATTGGCTATTCAATTATCAAAAAAAGAAACCGATTTTGAAAATCTTTGGGAACGAAATAAAGAGCAAAAACAAGAAGTAGAACAACTTCAAGAAAAATTTACCAAAGAATTTGAAAACTTGGCAAATAAAATTCTAGAAGAAAAAACCACTAAGTTTACCGAACAAAATAAAGAAAATTTAAAAAACATTCTTTCACCATTACAAGATAAAATTCAACTTTTTGAAAAGAAAGTAGAAGATACTCACAAAGAAAGCATCGATTATCATGCTGCTCTACGTCAACAAATTTTAGGTTTACGTGAAATGAATGAGCAGATGAGTAAGGAAACACTCAATCTAACCAAAGCGCTAAAAGGCGACAGCAAAATGCAAGGAAATTGGGGAGAATTAGTATTAGAGCGCGTTTTAGAAAAATCGGGATTAGAAAAAGACCGCGAGTATTTCGTACAACAAAGTTTTGTAACAGAAGACGGTAACCGTGTCTTTCCAGATGTTATCATAAATCTACCCGATGGTAAGAAAATGATTGTCGATTCAAAGGTAACATTAACAGCTTACGAACGTTATATCAATGAAGAAGATGATAATTTAAAGATCCAATATCTAAAAGAACATGTTATTTCTATAAATCGACATGTC
>CAZLEU010000052.1:0-17854 GCA_964558625.1 uncultured Flavobacterium sp. | reverse complement strand
ACTCGTGAAGGAAATGACTTGCTTCGTGAGATGTTAGAGTCTGGAATTATAAAATATGGTGATGCCTTTATGCATTCTATGGAAGAAGGCGGATGGGATTTAGCCAAAGTTGATAAAGTAGGATTGAGAGAATCGAAAGCTACATTCGTTTTTGGACAAATGAATGAACCACCAGGAGCTCGTGCGCGTGTGGCACTTTCTGGATTATCTATTGCCGAATATTTCCGTGATGGAGCGGGTTCTGATCAAGGTAAAGACGTTCTTTTCTTTGTTGACAACATTTTCCGTTTTACACAAGCAGGTTCTGAAGTGTCAGCACTTTTAGGACGTATGCCATCTGCAGTAGGTTACCAACCAACATTAGCAACAGAGATGGGTGCGATGCAAGAGCGTATTACATCTACAAATAAAGGTTCTATTACTTCTGTACAAGCGGTTTACGTTCCTGCGGATGACTTAACAGACCCTGCGCCAGCAACAACATTTGCTCACTTAGATGCTACAACAGTATTGTCTCGTAAAATTGCTGAGTTAGGTATATATCCTGCGGTGGATCCATTGGATTCTACTTCTAGAATTTTAACACCTCAAATTCTTGGAGATGACCACTACAATTGTGCTCAAAGAGTAAAAGAGATTCTTCAAAAATATAAACAATTACAAGATATTATTGCGATTCTAGGTATGGAAGAATTATCTGAAGATGATAAATTAGCAGTATCAAGAGCTCGTCGTGTACAACGTTTCTTGTCACAACCATTCCACGTAGCGGAACAATTTACAGGTATTCCTGGGGTTTTAGTTGATATAAAAGATACTATCAAAGGATTTAATATGATTATTGATGGAGAATTAGATCACTTGCCAGAAGCTGCTTTCAACTTGAAAGGTACAATTGAAGATGCTATTGAAGCGGGACAAAAAATGTTAGCAGAAGCGTAATTAAGCTGGAAGCTAGAAGCTAGAAGCTGGAAAAATTTTCGTTTTTCACTTCCAAACTTCCAATTTCCAACTTCTAACTCAAAAAATATGATTTTAGAAATAGTATCACCAGAAGCATTATTATTTTCAGGCGAAGTAACTTCGATTTCTTTACCTGGTGTTGATGGTTCGTTTCAGATTTTAAATAATCACGCACCGATAGTTTCTATCTTAAAGCAAGGAACTGTAAAAATTACAGCACCAAGTTTTAATATTGAACAAGAAGTTTCAAGTAAATTTACTAGAGTTAATGATCAAAACTATACTCTTGATATTAATTCAGGAACAATAGAAATGAAAGACAATAAAGTAATTGTCTTAGCAGATTAAGAAAAATTAATTCAAAAATTAAAAAAGCCAAACAAATAATGTTTGGCTTTTTTAATTTTTGAATAATATTTTTTTGTTTTTAAATCTGTGGTCCAGATTTAACTAAATTTTGCCCTTCTTCATTATCTGTATATTGCATAAAGTTTTTGATAAATCTTCCTGCTAAATCTGTAGCTTTTGTTTGCCATTCAGAAGCATCAGTATAAGTATCTCTTGGATCTAAAATCGCTGGATTTACATCATGTAATGCAGTCGGAACTTCAAAATTAAAGAGAGGAATCATTTTAGTCTCTGCTTTTTCGATTGAACCATCTAGTATAGCATCAATTATTGCACGTGTATCTTTTATCGAAATACGTTTTCCTGTCCCATTCCAACCAGTGTTTACCATATAAGCAGTTGCATTATGTTGCTCCATTTTTTTTACCAATTCTTGTCCGTATTGTGTCGGATGTAATGACAAGAATGCTTTTCCAAAACAAGCTGAGAAAGTTGGTTCTGGTTGTGTAACACCTCTTTCGGTACCAGCTAATTTTGCAGTAAAGCCAGAAAGAAAGTAATACTTAGTTTGTTCAGGTGTTAGTTTAGAAACGGGAGGCATAACTCCAAAAGCATCAGCAGTTAAGAAGATTACTTTTGTTGCATGTCCCGCTTTTGAAACGGGTCTTACAATGTTGTCTATATGATAAATAGGGTATGATACACGCGTGTTTTGAGTTACAGAACCGTCTTTAAAATCTATGTTGCCGTTAGCATCAACTGTAACGTTTTCAAGTAATGCATCTTTTCTAATAGCACTATAAATATCGGGCTCGTTTTCTTTACTTAAGTCAATTGTTTTTGCATAGCAACCGCCTTCAAAATTAAAAACACCGTCATTATCCCAACCGTGTTCATCATCACCAATTAATTCACGTTTTGGATCTGTTGATAAAGTGGTTTTTCCTGTTCCAGATAATCCAAAGAAAACAGCGACATCACCATCTTTTCCTTTATTGGCAGAACAATGCATAGACGCCATCCCTTTCAATGGCAAATAGTAGTTCATCATAGAGAACAACCCTTTTTTCATTTCACCACCGTACCAAGTGCCACCAATTAATTGAATTTTTTCGGTTAAATTAAAAGCTACATAAACCTCCGAATTCAATCCATGAGCTTTATAATCTTTAAAGCTCGTTTTTGAACCATTCATTACAATAAAGTCTGGTTCTCCAAAATTTTCTAATTCAGCTTCTGTTGGGCGAATGAACATGTTTTTTACAAAATGAGCTTGCCAAGCTACTTCCATAATAAAACGAACTTTAAGACGCGTATTCTCATTTGCACCACAAAAAGCATCTACTACAAACAGTCTTTTTCCTGAAAGTTGGTTTACTGTTGTTTCTTTAAGAGCTTCCCAAGTTGTTTGCGAAATAGGCTTGTTGTCATTTACCGCTTTTTCAGAATTCCACCAAATAGTGTTTTCTGTAATTGCATCTTTAACAATGTATTTATCCTTAGGCGAACGTCCTGTAAATTCTCCAGTCATTACATTTACAGCTCCAAGCTCAGTAAGTTGCCCTTTTTCATAACCTTGTAAGCTAGAACTTAATTCTTCATCGTATAAAAACTCATAAGAAGGATTATAGATGATTTCTTGAACATTTTTTATTCCATATTTTTCCAACGAAATCGATTTCGTGATTTGAGCAGAAGTATCCATAGATTTGTGTTGTATTGCAATTAATAAATAGAGTGCAAAAGTAAAAAATTAAATTTACAACGTTGTAGTTAATTTCTAAATTCTTACTTTTTCTTAAAGAAATTAAATGTAAAAACTGACCAAGCCGCTATTAATAATGAACCACCAATAGGAGTGATAATTCCAAACGCTTTAAAATCAAGACCTGTAACAGCTTTAGTTGATAATAAATATATTGAACCCGAAAAACAGATAACACCTAAAACGGTTAGTGTAAGAATTGTCTTTTTTGTTTTCAATTGTAAGTGTGTATTTATGCCCAGAAAAAGCAAAAATAAGGCATGATACATTTGGTATTTAACTCCCGTTTCAAAAGAAGTTAGTTGTTCTGGTAACAATATATTTTTTAAAGCATGGGCTCCAAAAGCACCCAAAATGATTGCTGACATTCCGAAAAAACCTGCTGTTGAGAAAATTTTTTTTTCCATTTTTTTGGATTTGAAATACTATTTTGCAAAAGTATTAGTTATTAGATTAAAGAATGCTAATTTTTAAGTTTTCTTTTATATTTTAACAGTTTAAAAATTTTACATTTGCATTTTAAATTACAAAGATGAAAAAAGTTTTAGTTATTCTTGCTGCTTTAGTTTTATGTTCTTTTAAAGCAGATACCACAACAAGTGGAATTCCTTCTGGTGAAAAATTAGTCTATGCAGGCTCTTATAATATGAGCGGATTAATGACACATATAGCGCAGGTTACAATGTCAACAGAAAGTGTAAAAACAGCCAAAAACAATTATTTACACATTAGTTGCGAACTTTCGACGTTTACAAAATGGGATAAGTTTTTTAAAATAAGAGATATTTACGAATCATATGTAAATCCAACTACAATGATGCCAAGTCTTTATAAAAGAAGTATAGATGAAGGCGGTTACATCAAAAAAGAAAAATATGTTATCAAAGGGACTTCTGTAACCAGTACAACATCTAAAAAAAATAAAGTCGAGACTACCAAAAAATTCACAATAGGAGCTTCAACACAAGATGTTGTTTCTATGATGTACAAGTTGCGAACAATGGATTTAGCTTCTATGAAAACAGATGGGACAAAGTCATTTACAATTGTTTTTGATGAAAAGCAAATCCCAGTAACTATCAAAATGATGGGAATAGAAACGGTTGATGCAGGTAATCTTGGAGATAAAAAATGCTATAAATTATCTATTGGTGCTAAAACCAACAAACTAAAAGGTACCGATAAAAACCTTATTTGGTTAACAGCCGATGATAAAAAAGTTCCTGCTCTAATGAAATTTAGTATTCCAGTAGGGACAGGACAATTGGTATTAACTTCTGCAACAGGAATTTAATTATAATATATGAGAAAAACATTTTTAATTCTGGCAATTATTTTTTCTGTCTTAGGGGCTATTTTTTCCTTTTTACCATTTGATACGTTAGCAATATTGCCTATTGTTTTGGCCTTGGTTTTTTCTTTTTTAGCTTTTTCAAAATCTGTTGATAATCAAAAAAAATTACCTAAAAATTTATTTATTTTTTCGATCTTATGTGCTGTTTTTGTACTAGGAAAAACAATTCTAATAAAAGATGAAGTTGAAAAAGATCAAACTTTTGAACAAACAAAAATCGAAAGCAATATCGAAGCCAAAAAAGACCTTCAAGAATTAGAAGACTTAGAGTAATACTTATTTTACATAAAATTCAAAAGCCCGTGTAATTTTGCTCGGGCTTTTTTGTTTTTGTCAAAAAATAATAAAAAATCATTCCAAATTCATAAATTTGTATTCTATTTTTATTCAAATATGAGAAATATACTTATTATAGGTGCTGGACGTTCCGCTTCATCATTAATACAATACCTTCTTGCAAAGTCAGATGCAGAAAAACTTCATCTTACAATTGGGGACTTGTCCCTTGAATTAGCAAACCGAAAAACCAATAATCACCCAAACGCTACCGCCATACAATTGGATATTACTAATGAATCCCAACGTCAAGCCGAAATTAAGAAAGCCGATATCGTCATTTCTATGCTTCCAGCACACATGCATATTGAAGTAGCAAAAGACTGTATTGTTTTCAAAAAACATATGGTAACCGCTTCTTATGTTTCTGACGCAATGCAAAGTCTTGACACTGCTGCCAAAGAGAACAATCTAATTTTCATGAACGAAATAGGATTAGATCCAGGAATCGACCACATGAGTGCTATGAAAGTCATTGATGAAATTAGAGATAAAGGTGGTAAAATGATTTTGTTCGAGTCTTTCTGCGGCGGATTAGTCGCTCCAGAATCTGACAATAATCTCTGGAATTATAAATTCACTTGGGCTCCACGTAATGTGGTGTTGGCTGGTCAAGGCGGTGCTGCCAAATTCATTCAAGAAGGAAAATATAAATACATTCCGTACCATAAATTATTCCGAAGAACCGAGTTTTTGATGGTAGAAGGTTACGGAAAATTCGAGGGTTACGCCAACCGTGATTCGTTAAAATATAGAAACGTATACGGTTTACAGGACGTACTAACCTTATATCGAGGTACTATTCGTAGAGTAGGATTCTCCAAAGCTTGGAATATGTTTGTACAACTTGGTATGACCGATGATTCCTATATTATGGAAAACTCAGAGACCATGAGTTTCCGTGAGTTTACCAATTCATTTTTACCATATCATCCAACCGATTCAGTCGAGATAAAAATGCGCTTGGCTCTCAATATTGAGCAAGATGATATAATGTGGGATAAACTTCTCGAACTTGACTTGTTTAATGCCAACAAAATTGTCGGTCTTAAAAATGCAACACCTGCTCAAATATTAGAACGAATTCTTAACGATAGTTGGACTTTACAACCAAATGACAAAGACATGATTGTAATGTACCATAAGTTTGGATATGAACTAAACGGGAAACAGCACCAAATCGATTCCAAAATGGTTTGCATTGGAGATGATCAAACATACACTGCTATGGCAAAAACAGTAGGCTTACCAGTAGCCATGGCGACATTACAAATCTTAAATGGAAACATCAAAACACCAGGCGTGCAACTTCCAATAAAAGAAGAAGTTTATCTTCCAATTCTCAAAGAACTCGAAGAATATGGTGTGATTTTTAAAGAAACAGAAATGCCTTATATAGGCTATAACCCAGATAAATTAGTGGTAGCAGTTTAAGAATTTTTTGGGCGTTCGAGCGGGCTTTCGGTACTCGCTTTTATGATTACACTTTGTTCCATCATAAAGAGCTCAAACAAAACCTCAATCCCTAACGCATCCGAATACAAAACAACTAACTATAAACCAACAACATGAGTAAAAAAATATTAATAATTGGTGCTTGCGGACAAATAGGAACCGAGCTAACACACAAACTAAGAGCTATTCACGGTGTAGAAAACGTAATTGCTTCCGACATTAGAAAATTAAACAATGATGTTGTAAACTCTGGACCATTTGAAGTAATCAACGCACTTGATTATAACCAAATAGAACACCTAGTAGAACAATACCATATAGACGAAGTCTATCTTATGGCAGCTTTACTATCGGCAACTGCAGAGAAAAACCCTGCTTTTGCATGGGATTTAAATATGAATTCATTGTTTCACGTTCTCAATTTGGCGAAAGCAAAAAAAATTAAAAAAATATTTTGGCCATCAAGCATAGCCGTTTTCGGACCCACAACACCCAAAGAAAACACACCACAATATACTATAATGGAACCATCAACCGTATACGGAATTAGTAAGCAATCGGGAGAAAGATGGTGTGAATATTACCATAATATTTTTGGAGTCGATGTGAGGAGCATCCGCTATCCAGGATTAATAAGTTGGTCAACACCACCAGGTGGAGGAACGACCGATTATGCCGTAGACATTTTTCACAAAGCCATAACAGATGGTAAGTACGAATGTTTCCTTTCCTCAGAAACCAAAATGCCAATGATGTATATGGAAGATGCCATACAGGCAACTGTAAATATTATGGAAGTTCCTGCCGAAAAAATCAAAATCCGTTCTTCATACAACTTAGCAGCCATGAGTTTCACGCCAACCCAAATTGCAGCCGAAATCCAAAAACATATTCCAAACTTTACCATAAGCTACAAACCCGATTTTAGACAAAAAATTGCCGATAGTTGGCCTGCCAGTATAGACGATGCTCAAGCAAGACAAGACTGGGACTGGAAAAACAAATTCGACATCGAAACCATGACCATCGAAATGTTAAAACAACTTAAAGAAAATATTTATTAATTTTTTATAGTTGTAAAAAATAATATGAAGAAAATAATTTTAATAATTATAGTAATTACTGTTTTTGGATGTAATGATGATGGTGAAAAACCTACTAGTGCTACCAGTGTTAATCTTATTGACAAGTATTATTTTAAAAATATGATGTATCCAGTTAGCACATTATCTGATGCTAACTCAGATAATTTAGTCAAATTAGTTTATGATTCAAATAAAAGAATAATTAAAAGAAATGGCGGTTATAGAGAAATAGACCAATCTACAGGATATACACATGCATATGATGAAACTATATATGATGAAATAACATATTCTGGAAACCAAATATTTATTCAACGTAAATCATCATCAAATATTTTTACCCCAACAAAGTATGAAGCTACAATTTTTTTTGACAATGAACTTAAATATACCAAAAAAATAGTTCAAGATTTATCTACTTTTCCACAAACATATACTCTGTTTTATTTTTTTGATTCGGATAAAAATTTAATTAAAACTCAAAAAACATATTCAAACATCATTGAAACATCAAACTATTTTTTTGATAATAAAAAGAATATTGTAAAAATCGAAACTGTTAAACTTCAAAATGAAATTCAATTATCTAGAACTACAGAATTATTTTCTGATTATGATAGTAGCGAAAATCCAATAAAAGGTCTTGCGATGTTTGATGAATTGTTTTATAGATGTTTGTCAAAAAACAATTTTAAAAAATATGAAAGAAATGAATATAACGCAGCAAACGAACTTATAGCTAGTTCATATAGAACATGGAATTTTGTTTACGACTCATATGGAAGAGTAATGTTTGATCAATTTTAATTACGATAGTTTAAAATGAGTGAATATATAAAAAATGGTCTTAGTTTGACATGGCTAGTAGTGTTACTTTATTGGTCTATTTCAAGTTTTAGTGCCAAGAAAGTTGAACAAGAAGAATCATTCTCTATAAGATTTTTATTTTATTGGTTGCCATTGTTTATTGCTATTCTTCTATTAGGGCCTGGCGAATGGTTTGGTCATAGCCTTATTAGAGAAAATTTTGTTCCCCATACAAATCTTGTTGGCGAAATTGGCCTTTCGATTTCGGTAATTGGAGCATTTATTGCATGTTGGTCAAGATATAAACTCGGAAATAATTGGAGCCTTTCTGTTCAAAAAAAGGAAAACCATGAATTGGTACAAACCGGAATTTATAAAATTGTTAGACATCCAATCTATACAGGATTTCTGTTGTTATTTACTGGAAACTGTATTATTGTCGGAGATTATCGAGGTATCATAGCTGTTTTAATTGTCTTTTTTTCATTTTGGTTTAAAATAAAAAAGGAAGAAAAGTTACTTATAGAAACTTTTGGAGAAAAATATATTGAATACAAAAAGCACACTATGGCTCTAATTCCATTTTTGATTTAAAAAATCACTTCTTCAACTTACTAATCAATGCGTCTTCAATAGGTGCTTTTATTTTTATAACATCATTAGTGTTATCGTTTGGAATAGTCATAGAAAGCACATAATGTCTTATTTTCCAACCTGTATTATCTTTGGTTAAAACACCAGAACCTCTGCAAATTTTCATTTGTGTGTTTAGTAACTCATCAAACCAAGCTGTTTTACCATCTTTACTCAAGTAAATATTTCTATCAAGAGCGGTAAAATTCCATGCTTTACCTTTGTCGAAATAAGGTTTGGCAAATTTTTGAAATGCTTCTTTATTCCAATTTTCGGTTGCATCTGTTCCTATAAAAATGGATTCTTCGGTCATAACATTAAAATAAGCATTATAATCAGCATTGGCTGCTGCTTTGTGCCAATTATCAAGCATTGTAGTGATTAGAGCTTTTTCAGCATCTATATTTTGAACAGAAGCGCAACTGGCGATAACCAAAAATAAGAAGAAATATTTTTTCATGTTTTTAAGATTTAAAATCGCTACAATTTAAAAGTTTGTGATAGCAAACACCTAACTATAAAAAGCGATTCTTTATATGACAGCTAAAGAATAAATTTTACATATAAAAAATCAAAGTTAATTCAATTTTAGTAAATTTGGAATTGATTTTACTACAATGGACACAAAGAAAGACACAAAGAACATAAATCGTAGTGAATTTCGTCTAAAAACGTTGTGGTTATCACGACCAAATTATGAGAGCAACTATACACAACTTCCAAATAGATTTATCAAAACCAATTGATATATCCATTCCATTATCTAACACAGATGCGAATCCTATTGCTTGGTACATTAAAAAACCTGAAATTGAACCTGTAAAATTTGGTGATTGGGTAGGGAAAGTCTCAGAAGGAAGTTCAACCAATTTTAATAATATTTTTTTCAATCCGCATGGACACGGGACACACACAGAATGTCTAGGACACATTACCCGTGAATTTTACAGTATAAATCAATGTTTGAAACAGTTTTTCTTCTCGGCCGAATTAATTTCAATAAAACCGACAATTATAAATGATGATTTGGTAATTACAAAACATGAAATAAAAGAGGCATTAAAAGGGAAAAAACCACAAGCTTTAGTAATAAGAACTCTACCCAATTTACAGTCCAAAAAATCAAAAAATTATTCCAAAACCAATCCGCCGTATTTAACGGAAGAAGCGGCAGTTTTTATTCGAGAAATTGGAATTCAACATTTATTGATTGATTTGCCAAGTGTGGATAGAGAAGAAGATGAAGGCAAATTATTGGCACATAAAGCTTTTTGGAATGTAAAAGAGGTCAATAATCTCAATGCAGATGCAAGATTGAATTGCACCATCACAGAGATGATATTTGTTGAAGACGAAATTCAAGACGGAAGTTATTTTTTGAATCTGCAAATAGCTTCTTTTGAAAATGATGCATCGCCAAGTAAACCTATTTTGTATTCTATTTCAAAATAATTATGATTACAGTTTCTACAGACAAATCCAAACTTGATGTTCCGTTCATTCAAAATTTTTTGAAAGATGTTTATTGGGCTGCAGGACGAACTTTAGAAGAAGTGCAAACAACAATTGATACTTCTTTTTGTTTCGGAATTTATTTAAATGATAATCAAATTGGTTTTTGTCGTGTGATTACCGATTATGTAGTTTTTGCTTATGTAATGGATGTCTTTATTGTCGAAAGTCATCGCGGAAAAGGCTACTCATCAATTCTAATAAATGCCATGATAACTGAACCCAAATTGCGACAAGTCAAAATATGGCGATTAGCAACTTCAGATGCACATTTTTTATATCAAAAATTTGGATTTAAAAGCCTAGCACATCCAGAAAAAATGATGGAAAAAATAATACTATGAAAATAACGCTACAAATAGAAGAACTTGGATTATTCCTTTTCGGGATTTTTCTTTTTAACCAGATGGAATATGCTTGGTGGTGGTTTTTAGTTCTAATTCTTTTGCCAGATTTATCTATGATAGGGTATCTTTTTGGAAATAAAATAGGTGCTTTGGTATACAATTTTTTTCACCATAGAACTTTAGCAGTTTTGGTTTATATAATAGGAATTCAAATTTCAAATCATGACATTCAATTGGCTGGAATTGTTCTTTTCTCGCATTCATCTATGGATAGAATGTTAGGTTACGGATTGAAATATGAAAAAGGTTTTAAGTTTACACATTTAGGAAATTTATAAAAATGAACATTCAACAACTCTACGAATTTTGTCTTTCTAAAAAAGGGGTTACCGAACATTTTCCATTTGATGAAGATACTTTAGTCTTTAAAGTTGGGGGTAAAATGTTTGCCTTAACCTCATTGAAACAATTTGAAAGCGGAAACCCATCTATGAACTTGAAATGTGATCCAGAGAGAGCATTGGAACTTAGAGCCGAATTTGAAGGAGTTCGGCCAGGTTATCATATGAGCAAAGTGCATTGGAATTCGATCGATTTCAACAAAGATGTTTCCGATAAAATGATTTGCGAACTAATTAACCATTCATATGATTTGGTTTTTAAAAGTTTACCCAAAAAAATTCAATCCGAAATTGCTCAAAAAGAAAATTAGGCATTACTTTTGATGCAACAAGTAACAACAAACAATAAACTTTGCCATGATTGATAATTTAAAAAAAATATTAAACGAAGATCAAGATCCAAAAGCGATTGAAAAAATTACTTCAAAATTAAGTAATCTGTTAATGTCTAATGAAGAAGTCGGTTATATTGCTGTTCAAAAAAAGCCAGCTGTAACTATTCTTCCAGATAGTATAGTGGTTACCAATAAGAGAATTATTCTTTGCAAACCCAAAAACTTAGGTTTGTCAATGGAATTTGTCGATTATGATTGGGATGATATAGCAGGAAGTTTTGTAAAAGAAGGAATTCTTGGTGCAGATTTTACTTTTAATACCAAATCGGATTTAACACATACAGTCGATTATTTGCCAAAGAATCAAGCAAGGAAGCTATATACTTATGCAAAAGAACAATTAGATTTATTGAAAAATCCAATTACAACACCTATTTCAAGTTCAGTAGTTGAAGAAATAGCACCAGTATACGACGAAGTGATTGAGGAGGTTGCAACAGAAGAAGTTACCAATTTTGCCGAAATCATGCCTGCTAATAACACGATGATTTCCAATACAGAAGATGAAGTTCCAATGGATAACAAGGAAAACACACTTGCAAATTTATCCAAAGAAGCACTTTTTGATAAACTTCAAAATTATAAAAAACTACTCGATAACGGATTAATCCTTCAAGGAGAATATGACAAACTCAAAACAGAAATTTTAAGTTATTTATAATTTAAAAAGACAAAAAATCAAACCGATTGAATTTTATTTTTCAATCGGTTTTTTTATTGCTTTTATGTAACATTTGATACTTTATAAGTTGTTAAAGAGAGGTAACTTTATACTGTTAAAATCAATAATCATGACAACAACTGTAGTAGTAGGAGGAAGCTTTGCAGGTATGACCGCAGCACTCGAAATCAAAAGAAAAGGGAAAGAAGAACACAAGGTAATATTAATTGATAAATCACCACTTTTTTTATTTATTCCATCACTTATTTGGATTCCATTCAAAAGAAGAGAAATGAAAGACATTTCGTTTAAGAAAGAAGGAATATTAAAAGAAAAGGGAGTTGACTTTGTTCACGCCGAAGCTTTGTTTGTAGATACAGATACTCAAATTGTGAAAACAGACAAAGGCGATTTTAAATATGACAACTTGGTTGTAGCAACTGGGCCAAAAGTAAACTTTGATATAGCACCTGGTGTTGCAGAATATTCACACTATGTTGGTACTCCAAATGGCGCTATGAAATTGAGAACAGCATTGGAAGAGTTTAAAAAAAATCCTGGACCGATTGTTATTGGAGCTACTCAAAACGCTGGTTGTATGGGAGCAGCTTACGAATTTTTATTCAATGTAGAAAAATGGCTTAGAGAGCAAAATATTCGAAAAAAAGTCGATTTGTATTGGATTACTCCTGAAGATTATCTTGGACATTTCGGAATTGATGGAATGCCAATGGGAGAAAGCATGTTGAAAACATTTATGAAAATGTTCAATATACATTATAGAACGCAAGTTGCAGTAAAAGAAGTTACAGTCGATAGTGTAATTCTTTCAACAGGCGAAGTTTTGAGAAGTAGTTTAACACAATTGATGCCGCCATTTATTGGAGTTGACTTTGTACAAAATTCACCATCATTAACACCAACTGCCAACGGATACATTCCGGTGGAAGATACCTATCAACACAAACAAATTAAAAATGTTTGGGCAGCAGGAATTGCAGTTCAAGTTGATTTACCTTTTACATGCAAAAACATACCATTTGCAGCACCAAAAACAGGTTACCCATCTGATGAAACCGGAAAAATTGTAGCCGAAAATATTGTTAGACTTGCCAAAGGCAATACCAATTTAAAACACAAAGCTTGGGGAAAAATTCCAGGACTATGCATTATGGATGCGGGGAAAAAAGAAGTAATTATTTTTTCTAATCATCTTTTCAAACCAAGAACTTTTGCTATTATGATTCCAAATGTGATTTACGACTTTAATAAAGTGATTTTAGAAAAATATTTTCTGTGGAAAAGTAGAAAAGGATATGCATTCTTACCATAAGAACAAAGCCGATTCAAATTTCTTGTATCGGCTTTGTTTTTTTAGAAACTATATTTCAAACCACCATAAATATTTCTACCAGGAGCATTAATTCCCGATGCAAAATACCTATATTGAGTGTCCAACATATTTTCAACACCAATAAATAGAATAGCCTCTTTTATTATTTTGAAACTTGTTTTCAAATTATAAGTTTCCCAAGCAGGCATTCCACCAGCTGGCGCATAAATTTGGTTGTCTTCTCCACTTGTTGAATAATCACTTATATCTTTTTTGCCATTAAATAACATATAAGCTTCAAATACTAGGACATTTTTGGAGTATGTAAATCCAAATTTACCAAAATAAGGAGAGATATGATCTAATGGTGACTGGCTTCCCTCTTTTACCACTCTACCTAAAGTGTAATCGAAATTAGCATTAAATTGTAAGTTAGTACATAAATAAGTATTCAAACTAGTTGAAAAACCTGTAATATAAGCTTTCCCTTTATTTTGACTTGCTTGTACATCATTTAAAAAACCATTGAATGTCACTTGACTTTGACCATTATAAGTAAATGAATCTGTTACAATAGCGTCAAACATTCTTGTATAAAAATAAGTAAAATCAAAAGAGGTTTTTTTAGAATTAGATTGCAAAGTAAAGCCCAAATCGGTAGTAATTGTTTTTTCTGGTTTTAAGTCTTTATTAGGAACTATTAATGTTCCTATTTGGGAATTGCTTTTACTTGGTACTGACTCAAAAATTTTCGACAAATCATCAACATTAGCTACTCTAAATCCACTTGAAACATTAGCTTTTAAAGAAACATTTGATGATGGATTATGGTTAATTCCCATGGTTCCGCTATAGGTTATATTATCTTGTGAAATTGAGTCGTATGGCAATGGGAAAAGAGTATTGTCGACAATTGTACTTTTTAAAGCAGTATAACCAACTCTTGCACCTGCATTCCAAAATGTTTGACTAGATAATTCTTCATTATAGGATATATAAATATCATTTCGCAGCATATTGTTATCACCGTTAGGATATCTAGTCGTTATAGGTGCGATAATTCCAGTGTTTATATTGTTTGAAAAAGCAGATGACTTTAAAGTTTCATAATATGATTCCATACCATAAAACAATTCACTTTTACTAAACACTTTTTTCAAGTCAGCCGAGATAGAAAACATATTTACATTTTCCTGGCGGTTTTGCAAATCATATTTTTTAAAGTTTCTATTATGACGACTTTCTTTGGCATTTTGATAAGCCACATTTAATTTGAAATCAGTTGAAAGAAATGCTTTTTTCTTCTCTAATGAATACACAGCTAATATTCTCTGCTGAGGTCCATAATACCATTCGGCATGTTTTAGTCCAGTCGACGTTGTTTCGGTAAGTCTATCATAACGAGGAATGTCAGATGATGTAGAAAACTGTAAGTTCAGTCCATGTTCAAATCCAGCATTAGTTTTATAAGCAAATTTTTGAAGAACATTATATTGCTTATATCCAGAGTTTCTTTGAACGTATTTATCATCATTGACTGTCAATTGATCGATACCACCAATTGTTTCAACATAGAAAGGCCTTTCTCCAAAAAAATCCCCATTATGATTTTTCTTTTTCCCCATTTTAAGATCACCAAAATCATTGAACGAAGCCATCGTTAGTGATGCAAATTTTTCTGTAGCATAATTTAAGTTGAAAGCAACAGATTTTTCTTCATTTGATGAACTGTAACGCGTGTTTATATTTCCAGAAAATGTATTATTTACTTGACCAAGAAACTTTGCTTTTTTTGTACTCATTGCAACTGTACCACCAAGTGCATCACTTCCAAAAAGAGTTGAAGTCGGACCATATAGTATCCCAACATTATCCAGAAAACTTTCGTCAACTGTAATAATATTTTGAAGATGCCCTGCCCTAAATATTAAATTATTCATTCGTATCCCATCTACCAAAAGCAATACTCTACTTGCCTCAAGCCCTCTAATTGTGGGGCTTCCTGCTCCTTGTTGCGATTTTTGAACAAAAAGTGATCCCGAATTAGAAAGCATTTCGGCAGTGCTTTGAAAATTTTGAAAATCAATATGTTTGGATGTTATAACTTTTACTTGATTGGGTAAGCCAACCGAATTGGTCGAAATTTTATTAATAATAACTTCATCAAGTTGTTTAGCCTTTGTGGAATCTATCTTAATTTGAGAGAATATAGCAACAGAGACCAACAACATAAAGAATGTTGTGATTTTTTTCATTTTTATTTTATTTAAATTAGTTTATATTTTTTCTGCACTTCATAGTGAAGATGTATAAAACTAATTTTTGGGAGGAGGCCCTAAAATAGAATAAAATAATGGCGTGAAAACCAATTCTAAAAATGTAAAATTTGGTTTACTATCATAAAAAAAAATGGGTTTCCATTCGCAAGTATCATGGAAATAAAGTGTTTTATAAAAAGAAAAGACCTTATTCTCTTTGTCCTTAGACTTAGTATCGTGATTAAAAACTGAAGCTAAAAGTTTTTGAAGTCTTTGGTTTAAAATAGTTTCGTCGCTATCTAGCCAACACCAAAATTGTGTTTTTCCATCAATAATTTTTTTATATACAACATCATACATTTGATTGTTATATTCAAACTCTTTGGTGTGTTCCCAACGGATTTTTGTGTTGATGTCTCGACTAGAAAATTCAAAGTAAACCAACTCTTTCTTATCTATTTCAGCAATCATTTTCCATTTCATTTCTTTTTTTACTGCACGTTTATACTGTTGTAACCAAGTGTAAGTTGCCACCGCAGGTACAAGCAGAATAAAAAGTAAAAAAAGACTGGCGAATTGTTTCTTCAATGATTTTTTTGATATTGATGACAAATATAAAAATTTATATGTAGCCTAGTTTTACAAGCATTTTGGGATAAAATTTTATAAGTGTTTTTTAAATTAATATAAAAATAGTGATTTTACATCCCGCTTCTAATTGCCTCTACAGGGTCTAATCGAGAAGCAGTAATGGCGGGTAAAATACCCGAAAGAAGTCCTATAAATGCAGCTAAGCTTGTTCCGAGAAGTATATTTCCTGTACTCAAGACAAACTCAAAATCAATTAATTTGGTTAAAATGAGGGCAATTATCCACACAAACAATAACCCAATTAATCCTCCAATTATACATAAAATTATGGCTTCAAATAAAAATTGAAAAAGGATAAAGCGATTTTTGGCTCCAAGTGATTTCTGAATTCCAATGAGATTTGTTCTCTCTTTTACAGAAACAAACATAATATTGGCAATTCCAAATCCTCCAACCAATAGAGAGAAGCCTGCTATCATCCAACCTCCCATTTTCATTTGTCCCACAATCATGTCAATCATATCTGTAAATCCAGAAAAAACATTGATAAAGAAATTATCGATATCGGCTGTTTTTACACCTCGAAAAGACCTTAATTTTTGAGAAATGTCAGCTTTAAATGCTTCCATGTCGACACCGCTTTTAGGTTTTATAATAATAACGGGTAGCATAGTGTCATTGTTTTCGCCAAAGGTAACACGGATAAAATTTACAGGAATAAAAATAGAACTGTCATTACTATCAAACATACTAGACCCTTCTTTTTTTAGAATTCCAATAACTGTGAAACGCTTTCCATATAAACGAATTTGCTTTCCAATAGGATCAGTATTTTCAAAAAGGACGTTAGCTATTTCGTCTCCAATAACAGCAACTGTTGCACCCGAATTGGATTCTGATTCGTTATAAAAGCGTCCTTTTGCAAAATCCAACTGTTGGATAGTTGTAAATTCGTGAGATACAGGAACAACATTAACATCACTTACGGTTTTGGATTCGTATTTTGCAGATTCGCGAGCAACAAAAAACTGAAAAGCCATTTCTTCGGCATCTGGTAAGGAATTTTTTAATGTTTGATATTCCTCATAGTTTACAGAAGGAAACTGTTCGCGTTTCCATCGAGGGACATCAGTTGGGCCAAATGATTGGCTAGTTAAGTAAATAGTGTTTTTATCTAAACTACTTAAATTTTGTTGAATTTTTCTGTCTAATGAATCAACGGCTGCTAACACAGCAATGATAGAAAATATCCCGATTGTAACACCAAGTAACGAAAGCAATGTTCGTAATTTGTTTGTCCGCAATGCATTCATTGCAAAACGGAAACTTTCTTTCAACAATCGAATATATAGAAGCATAAAGACTAATTTATGTTGATGTAAAATTCTATAAATTTTATTCAAAAACCTAATAAAATATTTTATTCATAATTGGTATTCATTTACACTATTTTGTTACAAAAAGACATTGAATATTAACTACAAAAAAGCTACTTTTGCACATCAAAATTCTAACTACGTAATGAACACAACAAAAACAATTACATCAGCCCTAATTTCGGTTTTTTCCAAAGATGGATTAGAACCAATCGTGCAAAAACTACACAAACA
>CAZLEU010000051.1:0-17894 GCA_964558625.1 uncultured Flavobacterium sp. | reverse complement strand
AATTTTAAATTCGTTCGATATTGTTCAAGATAAAGCAGGTCACTTTTGGATAACCACAAAAGAAAGTGGGCTTTTTGAACTTGTTATTAAGGATAAAAAAGAAACACTCTACAATTACACCAAAACCAATTCGGGAAATCTACCAACAGATTATTGCTATAAATTGGTATGTGACCAAAAAGGGTATTTGTGGATAGGAACTCTAACAGGTTTGGTAAAATTTAACCCAACTACTGGCATTGCAAAAGCCGTTTATGCACAACAAAATGGTTTGCATAATACCAATATTGATGTCACACTTAACCTTCAAGAGAATGGTGATTTGGTAGTAAATAATTATGCAACTTTATCAATAATAAACACATTGTCTTTTAACATGAATGTTAAAAAAGAAAGAGTGCACATTGAAGGCATAAAAAATTTGGATAATGAACTAACATTAGACCATAACGATAAATTGGTTTTAAAACATAATCAAAATACAATTACAATTAATTGGTCCTATTTGGTTTTCAATAACAGTAATAAAAACAAATTTGCCTATAAACTTTTGAATTATGATTCTAATTGGAAAATGACCAATCTTAACGAAACTTCTTTTTCTAATTTGGAAGATGGTCATTATGTATTTGTGATAAAAGCAGCTAATAGTGATGGTGTTTGGAGCGATGAAACCAAACTTGAGATTACTATAAACCCACCTTTTTGGAAAACATGGTGGTTCTTTCTACTTTCAGTTGTATTGTTAACGAGTTCTATATATTCTTTTTATAAATTGAAGACAAATCAGATTAAAAAAGAAGAGGCACTAAAAACATTTTATGCCAAGCAACTAGCCGAAGTTGAAATGAAAGCACTACGCGCACAAATGAATCCACATTTTATTTTTAACTCTTTAAATAGTGTTCAAAAATTTATTCTAAAAAATGATAGTTTTTCGGCTTCGCAATATTTGACAAAATTTTCTCGTCTCATCAGACTAATATTAGATCATAGCAACCAGAATTATGTTTTGCTGCAAAATGAAATTGACTTGCTGAAAATTTACATTGAAATTGAAGATTTACGATTTGATAAAAATTTTGATTACGAAATAAGCATTGATGAAAATATAGAAACCGATAGTATTCAAATACCTTCTATGATTATTCAACCTTTTATTGAAAATGCTATTTGGCATGGATTGCTACACAAAGAAACCAAAGGCAAATTGATACTACAGTTTAAAAAATCTGATAGCGATTGTATAAAAGTAATTATTGAAGATAATGGAATAGGTAGAGAAAAAGCAGCCGAACTAAAAAGTAAGCAACTACTCAAGAAAAAAAGTTATGGAATGCAGATTACCGAAAATAGAATTGAAATTTTAAATAAAACACAAAATCAATCAACAATTTGTAATGTGTATGATTTGAAAGACAATAAAAATCAGGCAATTGGTACCAAAATTGAAATAATAATTCCGTATAAAAAAATTGAAAATGATTACAGCAATAGTAATTGATGACGAAAAAAACGCTACCGATGTATTGCAAATGCAATTGGAACAATATTGCAAAGAAGTACAAATTGTAGCAATATGTAACTCTGGTAAAGAAGGTATTAAAGCTATAAAAGAGAAACAACCAAATTTGGTGTTTTTAGATATAGAGATGCCGCATATCAACGGATTTGATGTGTTAGAAGCAACCCAAAACCTTAACTATAAAATCATATTTACAACAGCATATGATCAGTTTGCTATAAAAGCATTTAAGTTTTCGGCAATAGATTATTTGCTTAAACCTATAGATATTATGGAGTTGCAAAATGCCGTTTCTAAAGTAATTTGTTCCTCTGAAAGTAGTAGTATTGAAGATAAATTAAAATTATTATTAAAACAGTATGAACAACCCCAAAAAAACAATCAAAAAATAGCACTTCCTATTGGTAATATGCTTGAGTTTTTTGATGTAAATGAAATTGTACGTGTTGAAAGTGAAAGTAATTATTCTCATTTGTTTTTAACAAATGGAAAAAAAATTACATTCAGTAAAACATTAAAAGAAATTGAAGAAAATATCAAAGGAGAACCTTTTTTTAGAATACACCAGTCACATCTAATTAATAGTAATCATGTTGAAAAAGCGGTTAAAGGAGAAAATGCATATGTAGTAATGAAAGATGGGACAACCATCACGATTAGTAGAAATAGAAAAGATGATTTTTTCGAACTTTTCAGAAAAATATAAGACTCTCCCAAATACTAACTAAATCTGCCGAATACTAAAAACTGCTTATATGCAGTTTTTTTTATGTCTTATTTTGGTTAAATAATTCAAAAAAAGATGAACATGAAAGAAAAACTACTATTACTATTTTTATTTATTGTGACAATTATTAGTGCACAACCAATTGGAGTCGTTTTACCATTGTCAGGAATTCAAGATAATCCTACCAGTAAACCAATTGTTTATTATTCGGTTCATTTTAACGAACCAATTGCCGGTTTTACAGAGTCAGATATAGATTTGTCGGTTAGCGTTCCTGGCACAAGTGCTGGTGCTGGAAATGCTTTTATTTTACCGAGTCCAACCATACAAACACAAGATTTTATTATTGGGGTTGATGGTATGTTTACTAATGGGTTAATTTCGGTAACCATACCTGCTAATTCAGTTGCTTCATTAAGCGAAGGACTTGGTAATTATCAAACTAATACTTCCTCAATAACCTATATTCCACCATCGCTTGCGTTTTCTACTTATTTGGGTAATACTGTAAACTACACACAAAATGTTCAATATGAACATATATCGTTTATTCCCTCTGGAGTTTGTGAATTTTCAAGATTTAATACTTTAGGAGAAGCATTAGCAGAAGATTATAAAGCATTACGGTATGTAAACAATACTCCAAGTGGTGTGTGTGTTGGGGTAAGAGTTGGAAAAGATGGGACTCCATTACAATTTAATATTTTCAATGACAACCTTCCAACAGATTTATCTACTACTTTGCAAAATTGGGTTGGGGGATCAGATGATAATAACATAACGCCTTTTGTGTTTGATGGAAGGTATGTAACATCAAGTTATGCTTTTATTAATCCTGGTCAAATTTTTTATGTTATGGCAAAAACCAACTCTTCAGATTTTTGGATAACAATCGAAGGTTTGCCTCAATCTTCCTTAAACTACCTGGGAAATGATGATTTTTCTATCCAAAATAAGTTCACAATTTCTCCAAACCCTTCCAATGGATTTTTCAATATTACTTCTGAAGAAAGTATCCAAAGTGTTAAAGTTTATAACTCCTTAGGACAAAAGGTATTTCAAGGGAATCAAACTCAAATAGATATTTCTAATCAGCCGAAAGGAATCTATTTTGTTGATATTGTCGCAAATAATCAAAAATCTACTCAAAAAATTATTCTTAACTAAATTTATTATGAAAAAATCGGCACTACTTTTTTTAGTAATTCTAAATACTTTTTTTCTTGCCTCATGTGCACAAGATAAGAAAAAAAACACATACAAAGTTGAAGGTAAAACGGTTGAGACTTCAAGAGCATCTTTCGATATCAGTCTAGGATCAACTTTTTATATGACAGGTAATGACCTCAATGATTTGTACATAAGTGTAACGGTTAACAAAGGTACTGTCAAAGAAAATACTGAAGTTGATTTGGTAAAAAAATCCAATCCAAGCGAAAAGGTTTCAGCCATAATTTATCGAATTGATGATAACTATAATCAGCCTATCAAAGTTGCGAAAACTGGGCAAGAAGTGACTATAAACTTAAAAGTTAAAAATGATAAAAACTTTCGACTTAGTAATAATGGTAATGAATATTCCATTGTAAGCAAAGGTCAATCTGTTGCTACAGCCGCTGTGTCAAAACTAAATTTAGGAAAAGCAACCATCACTATTGACGGAAAACCATGGAAGTATGAAGGATACAAAATTTATCATTACACAAAAGATAATGGAGTACATAAAAACCCAGCCAATATTTTGATTACATTTTACAAAACAAATAAAAATGTAAAAATGACTGGTGGCGAAGAACGTTTGCAAGTTTCTATATTTCATGCTCCAAAAAACGCAAAAAGTTATACAAATGCAGATATGGACGTTGCTTTTTGGACTAATATGTATGGGCAAGAAACGGCTTATGCAAAAACACTTAATAATACCAGTTTAAATGCTAGTGCAAAAATTACCAAATACCAAACCGATTTAAACAAAGCCACTTTAAGTGGTAGCATTCTATCGGTAGCGAAAGGATCAATGTGTAATGGATGTCCCAATATTAAAATAGCCATTGATTTTGAGAATCTTGAAGCTGAATTGTATAATAATTAAATATTTAAAATAATGAAGTCAATAATTATACTATTTTGTTTGTTATGTTTCTCATTTTCTATAGCGCAACAATCCGTTAATGTTTTAGGAGGTAATACAACGGGAATAGGAGGGAGTGTTAGTTATTCTGTTGGGCAACTTACCTATACATTAATATCTAATTCGACTGGAACTATTAATCAAGGAGTTCAAATACCCTATGAGATAACCACTTTGGGAACCGATGATTTTTCAACAATCGTATTGCAAATCAAAGTATTTCCAAATCCTACTCAGTCTAATGTGGTTTTAAAAATTTCTGATTTTCCTCTAGAAAATTTATTTTATAAAATAACAGATTTTAATGGTAAAAAAATAATTTCTGAAAAAATTCTAAATTTTGAAACCCCAATTTTACTAGAAAATCAACAGCTAGGAATTTATTTTATTACTGTATACCAAGAAAATCAAACTCTCAAGACTTTTAAAATCATTAAAAATTAATATTATGAAAACGACACAATTAATTAATAGAATTATATTTCTATTCTCTATTCTTTTTTCACTTCAAATTACTTATGCACAACCATCACAAAAATTTAGTTATCAAGCTGTAATCAGAAATTCCAGTAATGCTCTGGTAACCAATTCTAATGTAGGACTTAGAGTTTCGATTCTTCAAGGAAGTGCTAGTGGAGCAGTAATATATTCTGAGACACACACCACCACCACCAATGCTAACGGATTAGTATCATTACAAATAGGAGGAGGAACAATTATTAGTGGTAATATTCTAAATGTAAATTGGGGAGAATTTGCACATTTCTTAAAAGTAGAAACAGATCCAACAGGCGGAACTAATTATACTATAGTGGGTACCAATGAGATACTAAGTATTCCTATAGCCACATTGGCCATGAGCAGTAAGGATAACCAATGGGATTTATGGAATGGGGCACACATTAGAAATAATAATTCGGGTACCGTTAGTGTAGAAAATAAACTTAACGTAGGGCATTATACGCCTGCACCATTAGCACAATTAGATGTTTTTGCTGGTGATAGTGATGTCGCTTCTTTTGATGGTGGAAACAATGCTCAATTAACTCTTAGAGAGAGTGGAACAATCAGAGGGCAAATAGGAAGTCATTTAGGAAATAATACCGACTTTTCAATATCAACTCCAGTTTCAAGTAATGGAAGTATTCACCTTGCACCACAAAATACCCCACATCTAACTTTGGTAAGCGGGACTGGTAATGTAGGTATTGGCACTACAACTCCAACAACAAAATTGGACGTTTTTACCACTGGAGCTAATGTTGCAAAATTTAATGGTGGAACCAATATGCAAATTGATTTCCAAGAAAGCGGTGTGACTCGTGGACAAATTGGGAGTTTTTTGGGAGGACCTAATGATATAAGTTTGTCAACTCCTGTTGCAAGTACTGGTAGTATTCATCTTGCTACACAAAACACACCAAATATCACATTAGTAAGTGGAACAGGAAATGTTGGGATTGGAACAACAACACCAACCGCCAAAATGGAAATAAATGGTTTCACGAAGTTGGGTAGCGATGCTCCAGCAATCAAAACCAAATTATTGACAGGTGTTACGCCAAGTGTTCAAGACGGTCAAGTTGATATTAGCCATAACTTAGATAGTTCAAAAATTATTGCTATTAGCGTTATAGCTCAACCTGAATTTGGATTAGGAATAGGCTATATACCTCCAAGTTTTACCTATATTGCTGGATTTGAATATTTTTTTCATATAACACCTCAGTATGTTAGACTTAACACTAAGGCTGGTAATTCATCGGGAATTCTAAATAAACCAGTAAAAATAGTCATAACGTATCAAGAATAAATATAAAAATTTAATTTAATTTGTCGGATTATGTGTTGTCATAATTATATTTTTTCTAGAGCTAAGATTTTGATTTTATAAATATTATTGTTGTCTTAAATTGGATATTATATGGGTTATCATATAAACCACATACTCTTTCTGGAACAGAAATTATTGCCTACTATGATTATATAGAACCACATAAACAATCAATTATAATTAAAAAAAGCGTATAATAATTTAGAAGTTTGACCGCTTTTAGAGAAAAAAGTTTAGACAGTATAATATATCAAATAGTGTATTTTATCTGTTTATAAAAAAGGCTCATTATATTATAATTATTACTGTATGCTGAATACTAAAAAAATCTGCTAAATACTAAATTTAGCATTATAGAGAGTAGTCATTTTTCTTATTTTGAAGTATCAAATAAATATAGTATGAAAAAAAATAGTACTCTTTTTGTTCTTTTATTTTGCATCAGTGTTAGAGCTCAAATAGGAATTAATACCACAACTCCGAATGCACTCTTAGAAATTAAATCTTCAGATCAAGTAACACCAAGTAATACAGACGGAATTTTGATTCCGAAAGTCGATGCATTCCCAGCTGTAAATCCAACGATAACACAAAATGGAATGATGGTTTATTTAAACACACCTTCAGGTACAAATCAGCCAGGTTTTTATTATTGGGACAACGCTGCAACTTCATGGATTGGTATCCATACCACCAAAAATGGCGATGCCGATTTTTATGAAGTAGGAGGAACCAGTGCTCCCAATGACATTAATGACGAGATGTATCATTTGGGAAAAGTTAAAATTGGAAACACAACCAATATTGATGGTAAACTAGAGGTGGTTTCAGATGAAAATGTACAATTTGGTATCCGCAATCAACGCAATCTCAATCCTTCAGCAGTAACTAAACGTGTGGGAATTTATAATGAAATCAATGGTAATTCCAACGCCGAATTGAATGGTAATGGTAATGATATTTTTGCCAGTGGTGATGGTATTCATTATGGAACAACCAATTATTTGAGTGGTTCAGGAATTGGAGATAGGGTCAGTTTTAATTCGATTTTGACAGGAACTTCTACAGGCTCAATAATAGCATTGGATAATACTTTCTTTAACACAGGAAATGGGCAACATTCGGGAATAATCAATCGGATGCAAGGACCGAGTGCTTCAAATCACATTGGATTGACCAATCAAATTAGCGGTTCTGGCAGCGGAGGCCAATATGGAGTGGCAAATTTTTTAACTAATGGGAATAATGGTATAAAATATGGAGTTTTTAATCAAATTTTGGGTTCTAGTTCTCTTTGGCATTACGGAGTAAGTAATCAATTTACCACCACTGGAATAGGTTTGAGAACTGGAATCTTTAACGAATTTACAGGTTCAGGTACTGGTACACATACTGGTGTTAGAACTGAAAATACATCTTCTGGGAATGGTATACATTATGGTAGCTATGTCTTATTAGCTGGTGCAGGATCTGGAAATCAAGCAGGTTCAGAAAACGTAATTACAAATTCAGGAAATGGAGTTCATTATGGGGCAATCTATAATTTACAAGGAGTGAATGCTGTAGAAAAGAATGGGGTTTACAATTTGATTTCGTCAACAAATAGCGGAACTATTTATGGCACAAGAAATACAATTTTTTCTAACGGAAGCGGTATTTCTTATGGAACTAACAATTCAATATCTGGAGCGCAAACTTCGCTTTCATATGGATTGATCAATACTTTAGAGGGAAGCAATTCATCGAGTCAATATGGGACAAATAACTTTTTTAATAGCACAGGAAATGGTTCTCGCTATGGAGTTCAAAATTTAATATGGGGTTCAGGAAATGGAAATAAATATGGTATAAATACAGAGATTTCTTCAACTGGAACAGGGAACCATTTTGGAATAAGAAATGTATTGACAGGAACAGGTACAGGTGAACAAACTGGAGTTCAGAATTTTTTATCCAACAACAATAACACTATCCAAATTGCTGTCGATAATCAACTAACGGGAATAGGGACAGGAACAAAATACGGTGTGAAAAATGCAATAACTAGTGCTGGTTTGGGTGTAAAATATGGTAATCACACACTTATTACTGGGACTGGTAACGATTCACATTTCGGTAGCTACAGTCAAGTTGTTACAGGTGGTTCAGGATTTCGATATGGAAGTTATAATGAACTTAATGGAACTGGAACTGGAAAGCAATATGCCAATTACAACTTTATTGATAATTCGGGTAATGAAGAACATTTTGGAAGTTATTCATTGTTGTTAGGCGAAGGATTGGGTAATCATGTTGGAGTTTATAATGAATTGAGTGGTTCAGGAACTGGAATTCAAACTGGGGTAAAAAACACCATTAACAATTCTGCTAGTTTAAATAATTATGGAGTGAATAACGAGCTCTTTAGCACTACAGCAACATTGAAAGTTGGTGTTAAAAATACAATATCAAATTCCCCTAATTCGAACAGTTCATATGGCATGCACAATGTTTTTACTGGTAATGGGGTGGGATCTATTAAGGGAACATTTAACGAATTTAGTAGTGCAAGTAGTTTGTCAATAAACGGATCGGAAAGCCGTTTTGATAATATTAATTCAACTATAGCCAATGGAGTTAATAATGAGTTTAACTCTGGTTCAGGAAATACTTCCCTAACAGGAGTGAAAAACTTGTTCAATAATCCAATCATAGCTTCAGAGTTAACAGGAATTTCTAATTCTTTTTTTTCCACTTTTTCTGGAAATAGATATGGCGTTAGAAATAGTTTCAATAATGGAGTATCATCTTCTGAAATGATTGGAGTTAAAAATGATTTAGAATCATCTTTGGCTAAAATAAAGATAGGTGCAAAAAATAGATTTGTAAATAATGCAGATGATGGTCAATTCGGAACCTTTAACGAGTTTTATGGAGATAACGGAGTAGCTTATGGAACTCTAAACAATTTTAACGAACAATCCGCTTATGGTGTTAGTAACAATTTTTATAATTCGGGAAGTAATATTGTACAAGGAAATGGTTTGTCAAATACTTTTTTCACAACAAATTTTTCCAATAGAATATATAACGGTGTTTATAATTTAGTACAAGCTACCAATGGAGGATCCACTTTTTATGGTATGCAAACAGTTGATTTTAGTAGTGATAACAACTCACATTATGGAAGTTATTATGCAGCCACAGGGAATCGTTCAGGTATAACTTGGGGCTCTTATAACTTATTTTCTGGAGTAAAATCTGGAAATATAGCGGGAAGTGAAACTGTGATTTCAGATACAGGAGGAACATTTCATTATGGAAATATTGCAACATTAACAGGAACTGGATCGGGAAATAAATACGGCTCATACAATTACATTGATTTCTCTGCAGGCGGGTTTCAATATGGTGTATATTCGAATGCTACCTTACCATCTAGTTATGCAGGTTATTTTCTAGGAAACGTCTTTGTTTCTGGTGTTTTTACTAATCCGTCTGATATAACACTCAAAGAAAACATCACGCCAAGCCAAACGGTTTTAAATAAAATCAACCGATTACAGGTCAAAGATTATATTTTTAAAACCGATTTAGCTCAAAAATATGGTTTTGCACGCGGTCAACAAACTGGTTTTATCGCCCAAGAAATGGAACAATTGTTTCCCAATTTGGTCAAAGATGAAATTTTGTCAATACCCAAAGATCCTACCAAAATAGCCGAAACCACTCATGATGAACGCTCTATTAAATCCATCAATTATGTTGGATTGATACCGTATCTCACGAAAGCCATTCAGGAGCAACAGCAAATGATTGAGTCTGAAAAAGCAAAATCATTACAACTGCAAACTGAAATAAATATTCTTAAGCAAAAACAATTTGAGCTAGAAAATCGATTAAAAGCTTTGGAGAATTAATTTTGTAACGGTTTATTTGAGAAATCACCTTGTTAAAACTTTATTTTTTTCAATACAATACCTTTTAACCCTGATAATGAGGTTGTTTGAGCTCTTAACGAAGTTAAAACAAGTTCCTGCAACAGGAATAGAGTAACCTAATATTCCCTATTCATTCGTTTCTATTTATGACAAAATAGCAGTTTTTTAAATTTGGCTGTATTTTTGAATACTTATAGAAATGCACGAAAACTATTTTAAATATTCACCTTCTGTTTGGATTGTTCCAACGTTGATGATTTTGCTTATATGGTCTGTTTTTTTAATTGATGATTCTTTTAATCTACATTTGACGCAACTCGGTATATATCCGAGAACTTTTTCTGGTTTGATAGGAGTGGTTTGCAGTCCATTTTTACATGGCAACTTGAATCATATTGCAAATAACACTATTTCGCTATTTATTTTTACCGCAGCTTTAATCTATTTTTATAGAGAAGTCTCTTTGAAAGTACTTTTTTATGGAATCATTTTATCGGGAATTATTACATGGTTAATTGGTCGCGAATCTTATCATATTGGAGCAAGTGGACTCATTTATGTAATATTTAGTTTTATTTTTTTCAAAGGATTGATGAGTCAATATTACCGATTGGTGGCTTTGTCGCTTACTGTTATTTCAGTTTATGGTGGTATGTTTTGGTATATATTTCCTGATGTTGAAAATTCAATTTCTTGGGAAGGACACATGGCGGGACTTATAACAGGTTTTACTTTTGCAATTCGTTTTACAACACCTGACTATAAAAAAGCCGCATTATATGAATGGGAAAAACCAGATTATAATCCTGTAGGGGATAAATTTTTGGAGCGATTTGACGAAAACGGAAATTTTGTCAATAAACCTATCGAAGAAGAAATTGAGGATGAAAATACTTCAAATTCTGAAGTAAAAATTATATATAATTTTAAGGAAAAAGAATAGAATAATTAACTTCTTTGTCTTACAGCTTCATATAAAAACGCACCACAGGCCACAGAAACATTTAAAGAGCCAATTGACCCAAACATTGGAAGTTTAGCCTTGTCGTCAACTATTTTTAATACAGATGGGTTTATGCCCTTATCTTCACTTCCCATAATGATGGCTACAGGAATATTTAAGTCAACATTGTAGATGTTTTTATCTGTTTTCTCGGTTGCGGCAACAGTTTTAATTCCGTTTGCTTGTAATAAGTAAATGGCGTCTTTTATATGTTCAACCTTGCAAATAGGGACATTAAAAACTGCACCAGCCGACGTTTTTACGGTATCACCATTTACAGGGGCAGAACCTGATTTTTGGACAATAATTCCATTAATACCAGTACACTCAGCAGTTCTTATGATAGCGCCAAAGTTTCTAGCATCTGAAATTTGGTCTAAGATTAAGAAAAGAGGAACTTTATTTGCATTTAGGGTATCATCAATTAATGTTTCCAAATCGAAGAAGCCGATTGGAGATACCGTTGCAACTGCACCTTGATGATTGTTCGGGGTAAGCCGATTTAATTTTTCAACAGGAACATAAGAAAAGTTGATATCATTTCGCTTCATGACTTTCATTAAATCTTTCATTAATTCGCCAGAAGCTTCTTTTTGAATGTACACTTTATCTATAGTTGCGCCCGATTGAATAGCTTCAATAATTGCTCTAATCCCAAATATCTGATTTTCTTTTTCCATAATGCAAAGATATAAAAAAAACCACCAGTTTTTGGCTGGTGGTTTGGAATTGTAATTCACGAATATTATTGTAAATAATAAGGTGTTTTAGAATTTACTGTGAACAAATCTGCATTTGTTACATTAGGTACATTCGCACTGTTTGATGAATACTCAGATGTTGGATATATCAATCTATTTGGTCTTTTAGTTTGTAATACACCAGATGGAAGTGGTAAAACAGGGAAACCAGTTCTTAAATGATCTAGATATAACTCAATACCATGCCATTGTGCTAATGCCAAGTATTTCTGAGTCATAATAGCATTAATTTTATCAGATGAACCTGACCAACTTAATCCATTTTTACCAGCAATAGCTGTAAGGTATGTTGATGAATTTAATGGTGCCAATGATGTACTATCCAATGTTCCAAATGGTGTGCTATAAAAATTAAATGAAGCAACAATACCATCTGTAAATGCTTGTTCTGCATTTCCAGTTAAGTAACCTCTTTGGAATGCTTCAGCTTGTAGGAAATAGCTTTCTGCAGCTAACATTAAAAAGGCATCTCTTGTCATTCCATTTTCGTTTAATTTACCATCAGGAGTTCCATCAGGATTTAAACCATTAACACGACCAAAATAAAAAGCAGAGAATCTTGAAATTCCTGTAAGAGGAAAAATCCCTTGAACATTACCTTCAACTTTACCTCCAACAAGTGCAAACATTCTCGATCTTCTTGGATCAACAACATCAGCAGTAATGTTTGCATCAGTATAAGTACCATTTAAAAGTTTAGCAATATAATCTCCAGCAGCATTTGCTCTGTTTGCAGATGTAAAAGCATTAAGACCTTCATTTAACCCATAAAGTCTATATAGTGGAGATCTTTGTCCTAATGCAGATGAATTATAACCTGGATTTACAGTAACATCTGATGATACAAAATCTTTATTTGCATCAAGAGTAGCAAAACGAGATGTTCTAAGAGCTACTAATGTAGGGTCAGTTGTTTTAGATAAACGTAATAAAAGTTTTAACTCAATAGTATTTGCAAACTGTATCCAGTTTGATGTACTACCTCCAAAAACAATATCTTCAGCTCCTAGAGCTTCAGCTTCTTCAGCATCTGTTGCTAATAGTGTTCTTGCCTCATCTAACTCAGCAAACAATTTTGGTATAATTGTTTTGTCATCATCATATTTTGGAGCCAAAATATTTGAATTAAATGCTTCTGTATATGGCGCATCACCATAAAGAGCAGTTACATAATCCATACACATCACTTTAAATATTTTTGCTACTCCATAATGATATGAATAAGTTGGATATTTGTCTTTTTTATCTATAATATCTTGAAAGTTATCTCCAAAAACATATAAATTTTCAAAGTTTGTTGCATAACTACTACTTTCAAAAACATATGTCCAAGCTGGGTCAGTTGATGTAAATCCACTGTTTAATCCCCAAACGTAAGCTAGTCTGTTTCCAACTGTTGCCAAACCACCAATTTGTTGATTTGTATAGTTGTTTATTGCTCCTCCAAGCATTTGTCTCGGTGACAATGCATCAAAATAGGGAGAGTTATTTTGGTCTTCATTAACATCTATGTAATCTTCACACGAAGAAAATGTAAATGCCATTAATATACCTATATAAAATATTTTTTTCATAATAAATTGATTAAGAATTAAAACGTTGTGTTTATAGTAAATCCAAACGTACGAGTTGATGGATATTGTGCATCACCAATATAACCAATACCATTTCTTGAAGTATTTGTCAATGTACCAGCAGCTTGTACAGCAGCTGTTGAAGTTGAGCTGTTATTTTGGTTAGACGCCTCTGGGTCAGCATATCCTCTATTCTCTTTAGCTAAAATCACAAAAGGATTTCTTGCATTAAGTCCAATTTTTAATGATTCAAGTCCAGTTTTGTTCAATAATCTTTTTGGAAGTGAATAGCTTACTGCTATTTCTCTAACTTTAAATGCTGTAGCGTCAATTAAATTATGAGCACCAAGATTTGAAGCAGTTCCATAGAATGATTGTGTTAAGTTAGCTGCACCTGTTAAGCTGTATCCACCACCTGTCAAAACACTTGTGTTTGGAATATAGTCAACAACTCCAGGTGTCGCAGGATTATCAATCACCGAATTAGGGAAAAGGAATCCAACATTTCTATCAAACTCACCAGATTCAACTAAGTGACCATTCCAAGTTAGGTTGTATTTAGTTTGAGATAAGAAGCTATGACCTGTTCTGTAATCTAAAACAAATGATAATCCAATACCTTTATATTCAAAATTATTTGATAAACCTAAAATATAATCTGGAGTAGCTTTAGCTAAATTTTGGAATGTTGATGTTGGTGATGGTCTACCTTGAGAGTCAACAATCACATTACCATTGCTATCTCTAACCCAGTCAGTACCGGTTATATATGGGAATGAAAGTCCTTCAACAGCTGATACATTACCAGCGATTTGTGAGTTTCCTCCATCATATAATGTGATTTTTGTAGATTCTCCAGCGTCAATTACTTTCGTATCGTAAGTTGAGTATGAAACTCTTCCATTCCATTTAAAATTCTCTCCGTTGAAAGGCATAAATCCTAAATCAATTTCTAATCCTTTACCTTCTAATTCTCCAGAATTAGCTTTTAAATTAAGTAGACCAGAAGCTGTACTTGGTACTACATCAGTTATCAAATCTTTAGTCGTAGTTTTGAAACCAGCGATATCAAGAGTCAATCTGTCTTTAAAGAATCCAAAATTAACACCACCCTCAATCGTTGTATACATCTCAGGTTTTATATTCTCAACTGTAGGACGAGTTGTGTTATTGAATGAAGCTCCAGATAGGAAAGGATAATTTGTTGCTAATACCGCTAAATCAAGTATTTCATATGCGTTAACAGGGTCAAGAGATCCTACTTTGTTGAAATTCGCATATATTTTTAAATTACTCAAAGTTGAGTTACCTCTCAAAGATTCAAATGCTTTTGTTGGTATGAAAGATGCTCCTACAGATGGATATAGATAAAACTGATTTCCTTTTTGAGCAACACTAGCACCTTCATATCTTGCAGTAGCATTTAAAAATAAATAATCCGAATAGTTAAAATCTGAGTTTACAAAATATGAAATTGAGTTTGAAGTAACTTCTCTATTTCTAAGTGTTGAAGGTATTGCTGGGTTCAAGACATTTTGAATATTATACCAACCAGGGATGTCAAGGTTTGATCCACCTTGAGAAAATCTGTTAGTATTATTATATTGCATGTTTTGACCTAAGTTTAATTTCATACCTACTTTTTCAGTCAAATCATAATTTAAATTTAACATGATATCTCCGTAGTAGTATGTTGAATTTAAATTAGATTGGAAAAATGATGATGCAGAAGAGAAATCCCCATCCGAATAATCTGGAGATACAACTTCGTTTGCATAAGATATTTGATTTACACTTCTTAATTGGATACTTCCATTGTAAGATAAACTAACATTTTTGTTAAAGTTATATGTTGGACTTATACCTACGTTCAAGAAGTTATTAGTTTCATTTAATCTATTATTGTCTTTAGCAAAGAATGGGTTTTGATAATATCCATTCCATCCATATACTCCTCTATCTTTGAACAATCCGATTGGAATATTTGAAGCTGCTTGCAACAAGTTCGTCAATAAAGTATAATCATTTCTAGATGTTGCAGCATTAACATTTGCTTGTTTTGTTCTTTGGTTGGTAAATGTAATATTTGCACCCAAGTTAAGCTTGTTAATTTTCTTTCCAGCATTTAATACTACTGTATTTCTATTTAAATTGTCTCCTTCAAGGATAAAGTTTCTTTTTAAATTACCTAAATTCAAATTTAAGAAAGAATCTGCACTACCCATGTTAAGGTTCACGTTATTTTGATAGATAGTACCTGTTTGGTAGAAATCTTTAATGTTATCACTACCTCTTGAAGAGTATGGAGCTTCAATAATAGATCCATCTGGCAATGGTAAACCAACTTGAACAATACTGCCGTCAAACTCTGGTCCCCAACCTCCATTTTCTTGAGGATCGTTTATATTATACCATCCTTGACCATATCTTGTTTGTCTTTCTGGAACAAAACTAATGCTTTCAAAATCCACAGACGAATTAAAAGTTACACTTAGTTTTTCATCTTGAGTTCCTTTTTTAGTTTGTACCAAAACAACACCTTGTTTTCCTTGAGAACCATAAAGGGCAGCTCCTTGTGCACCTTTTAATACAGTTACGTTTTCAATAGCATCTGATGGAAGTGAAGCTAAAACATCTGCACTTGAGATAACGTTGTCAATTACAACTAATGCTTCAGTATTTCCAGAAACAGATAACATGGAACGTACACGAATCGAATTACTTCCATTAACTCCATTTGTTGTTCCATTGATTGTAATACCAGATACTTTACCAATTAAAGATCTTACTACATCAGGATTGGAAGCACTCTTAAGCTCTTTGTTTGTTACTGTCGAATAAGAAGAAGTTACAGCAGCACTTTTTTTCTTAATACCAACAGCTCCTACAACGACACCTTCAAGTTGAATTGCATCATCAGCCATCTTTACTTTCATTCCGTTAGAAGCTTTTGCTTCTGTCGTTTTCATTCCAGTAAAACTGAATACTAAGGTTTTCCCCTGAGCATCGGCTACTTTAAATTTTCCGTCAAAATCGGTTTGAACCCCATTTTGACTTCCTTTTACAAGGACATTAACTCCAGGCAACGGCAAACCACTCTGGTCTGTTACTGTTCCGCTAACCGATTTGTCTTGCGCAAACGTTAATTGCGCCATTAGCAATAGAAACATTGCTAAGAATCCATTAAACTTTAGTTTCATATTCTATTATTTTGAATTAGTTTGCATCAAAAGTCTTAATTATTCGTTAACATTCCAAACTTTTATTAACTTAAATTTAATATTTAACACAAAAAAATTAAAAATTTGTTTTTAGACTTATGTGAATTACTGAATTTGAGAGCTTTATAGATTGACTATTTGAGCTACCATTGGCGTAAAGCAGATTAAATAATCCGTTTTTGGTTAATAAACCGATTCCAAAACCCAATCCATAGAGATTTCCTTTTGAGTTAGATGTTTTATCTTGATAGTGGCCATAATCGATAACAGAATGAATGTAAAAATTTTGACTGAATGCATATCTATACTCTGTCAAAATTGAACTAAAAAAACTGCCTTGAAGACTATTCTCATTGTATCCTCTAATAGAATTTACACCGCCAAAACGATATAGTTCATTAATAATGTACTTGTCGCTTTGCAAAAAGAAGTTTTGGCTTTTTAGACTTATGCTGTTTTTTTCATTCAAAAAAAAGTTATTTTTTAGATTTATTTCTGTAAAAAACTGATTTTCAATATTATTTTGGGATTCTCTTTTTCCATATCCCGTTTTTATCCAAATTTTGGATTTTTCAGGAAATAATAAAGCTTCATAATTATCTTTCGGAGTAATTTTTGATAAATCAAAGTTTGCAGTAATAAACGAATTGCTATAATCATCCAATAAACCCGAATTCACATTTTGAATATCATTTGACTCCGAAGATTGATATCCCAAGAAAAATTTTGAATTTGTCGTGAAATAATACCCAAGATTAACAGCCGTTTTGGTGTTTTGAAAGGTGCTGTCTTGTTTAAAAATATTTAATTCACCCTTTAGGGCTATTGGGCTTTTAAAAATATAAGGTAGTTCAAGCGAAGTGTTGAATGTTTTCTGGTCGTTTCCATCACTTTTCCAATTTAGTATAAAAATTTCTCCAGTCTTTAAAAGATTTACCAAGTTTAAGTCCAAATAACCATTAAACTTTATTTTATTATTTTCATTATTGCCAAATCCTATAAATCCATCAAAAGTATTTGGATTGCTCTTGTCTAAGTAAACAAAAACTTTTGTTGAATCTTTTGTAAATAATATTTCTGGATATTTTAGTTGTTTTACAAACCTAACTTTGTCGAAATCACCATTTATTTTTTTTATTAGTTCTTGAGTAAAAGGTTTCTTTTTGTAACTGCGTTCAATGCTTTTTTTAAAACCAAT
>CAZLEU010000050.1:0-18454 GCA_964558625.1 uncultured Flavobacterium sp. | reverse complement strand
TAACCAATAAATTGAATTTCAACAGTATAAGAATCAAAAGGAATTTCTTTAATAGTGAAGTTTCCGTTTTCAGAAGTAATTCCACCAGTTATAATTTTGGTTTCTTTTTTAATATTTACATTAGCATAAGGAAATGCTTTTTTGGTAGTACTATCAACTACTTTTCCGGAAATATTTCCAGTTGTTTGAGCATTAACGGCTAAAAAATTGCATAAAAATAGTAGTTGAAATAATTGAAATTTCATAAATTTAGATATTGGTTAGATTATTGAAAAAACTAGTAGACTGTAAAATGATGGAAATGTTACAGAAAAAATTTAAAATTTCTGCTTTCCTGCCACTAATTCAAAAAAAAGTTTAAAATCGGAGATTAATGACCAAAATGGATATTTGAATGTAGCTGGTTTGTTTTTTTCAAAGAAGAAATGTCCAACCCATGCAAAACCATATCCAACAACTGGTAGAATCCAAAAATGATTGTATTGATTTGTAATAATAAAATAAGATAACAGTACAAAAAACAACAAAGTTCCAATAAAATGCAAAATTCTAGAAGTTCTGTTGCTGTGCTCTGTCAAATAAAAAGCATAAAAATCGCTGTATTTTTTTATTCTTTCCATGTTTTACTCATCCAAATCAATCAAAAAACTATTCAAAAAAGCCACAGATTTTTCTATATCATAGTGTAGAATTCTATCTTCTTTTACAAATGGAACTTCTTCACGGTACGATTTTAAAAACATTTCGATAAAAGGACTTGATTGTAATGGTCTTCTAAATTCGATAGCTTGCGAAGCATTCATCAATTCTATAGCCAAAATGCGTTCCAAATTTTCCATGATTTTGAGGCATTTAGTTGCAGCATTCGCACCCATCGAAACGTGATCTTCTTGACCATTACTCGAAACAATGCTGTCAATACTTGCAGGCGTTGCCAATTGCTTGTTCTGACTAGCAATACTTGCAGCCGTATATTGTGGAATCATAAAACCCGAATTCAAACCAGGGTTGTCCACTAAGAAAGCAGGTAAACCACGTAAACCTGATATTAATTGATACGTTCTTCTTTCAGAAATACTACCTAGCTCTGATAAAGCTATCGCTAGAAAATCTAAAGCCATAGCTAAAGGTTGTCCATGAAAATTGCCACCAGAAATAATCATATCTTCTTCTACAAAAATATTTGGATTATCGGTAACCGAATTGATTTCGGTCTTAAAAACTTTTTTTACATATTCAATTGTATCCTTTGAAGCACCATGTACTTGCGGAATACATCTAAATGAATATGGATCTTGTACGTGTTGTTTTTCTTGAGCAATAATCTGGCTATCTTCTAACAATTCGGTCATCCTTTTCGCTGTCACGATTTGTCCTTTGTGCGGACGAACATAATGTATCAACTCATTAAAAGGTTCGATTCTACCATCAAATCCTTCTAGTGAAATGGCCGAAATCACATCTGCCAAATACGAAAACTTCATCGCTTTTAGCAAAATATAACTTCCGTACGAACTCATAAATTGTGTTCCATTTAACAAAGCCAAACCTTCTTTAGATTGCAAAACGATTGGCTTCCAACCCATTTTATCCAAAACCTTTCTCGCTGGTTGACGAAATCCTTCATGATTCACTTCGCCTTCACCTAACAATGGCAAAGATAAATGTGCCAACGGAGCTAAATCACCACTAGCACCAAGAGAACCTTGAGTGTAAATTACAGGCAAAATATCGTGGTTATAAAAATCAACCAAACGTTCAACAGTCTGCAATTGAACACCAGAATTCCCATAACTCAAACTCTGAATTTTGAGTAACAACATGATTTTCACAATCTCTTGCGGTACTTCGTCTCCTGTTCCACAAGCATGCGACTTTACTAAGTTTTCTTGAAGTTGCGATAAGTTTTCATTGGATATTTTTACATTACATAACGAACCAAAACCTGTATTGATTCCGTAAATTGGTTGGTCATGCGAAGCCATTTTCTTATCCAAATACTCACGGCATTTTTGAATATTAATTTTTGCTTCTTCAGATAAGGCTATTGATTTATGTTGTGATATAATATCTTGCAAAGTCTCTAATTGCAGTACTTCTGAACTTATGTAATGTGAATGATCCATTTTTAAAACTAATTTGTGTTCAAAATTCAACAAACAATTGTTAAAATACAACTATTTTAACTTCTATTTTTTTATCAAATCGATAAATTTTAACTTTTATATACAAACAAATGAACGTTTTCAAAAACGATTATGATGCAAAATTGTGATATTCATAAAAATACATCTACTCTTTTTTTCATTACCAAAATATGCTACTTTTGGTACATTATGATGAACAACAAAAATAGAAAGGCTTCTCTTTACACAACCATTTCTTTGGTTGCGACTTTTGTTGGCACAACATCTACAACAACTACAACCCCATTCGGGGTATAATTTTCACATATAATCCAATTTCTATGGGCTTTCAATTGAGAGCAAAATTTTATTTAAGCACATAGAGACTTAGATAAAACTATAGTCAAAAAGGTTAATAGCATTCTATTTAAATAGTCTAAAACTATGAAAACTATGTAGAGTAAAACGACTTTAACCACAAACAAAATCCTATGATTTATATGTGGTTAAGAATAAAAAATTAAACTATGATAACACTAAAATTCGGCGGAACATCTGTAGCTAACGCCCAAAACATAAAACTCGTAATAGAAATTGTCAATCAAAAAGCCAAGGAAAACAAACTTGCGGTAGTGGTTTCTGCTTTGAGTGGCGTAACGGATATGTTTATCAATGCTTCTAAAAAAGCTGCCGCAAAAGATGACATATATAAAAAATCAATTGACGAAATCAAACAAAAACATTTTGATGCTATTGCAGATTTGGTGGATAATGCGAACCAAAATCAATTGTTAATCAAGATTAATAGTCAAATCAATCAATTGCAAACTTTGCTTGATGGTTGTTTCCTTTTGGGAGAATTATCTTCAAGAACTGCTGATGCTATTGCTAGTTTTGGCGAATTATTATCCTCTCAAATCATAGCAACAGCTTTGCAACAATCTATCCCGAATAGTAATTTCAAAGACAGTAGAGAACTAATAAAGACTAACTCTAATTTCGGGAAGGCATCTGTGAATTTTGATTTGACCAATAATCTAGTTGCCGATTATTTTAATTTCAATAAATCACAAGTTGTCATTCTACCCGGATTCATAGCATCCGACGAATTAGGAAACACAACAACACTTGGTCGTGGTGGTTCCGATTATACAGCAGCCATTATTGCCAATGGAACAAAATCAACTTCTCTTGAAATTTGGACCGATGTAAACGGAATGTATACTGCTAATCCTAAAATTGTAAAACAAGCGCAACCTATCGAAACCATTTCGTATCAAGAAGCTATGGAATTGTCGCATTTTGGTGCTAAAGTTTTGTATCCGCCAACAATTCAACCGGTTTTAAATTCAAATATTCCAATTTGGATTAAAAATACTTTTGAACCGCAAGCTTTTGGGACTTCAATTTCAAATGAAAGTCAAGCATCAAACAATCCCATAAAAGGAATCTCCCATATAGATAAAATTGCGTTATTAACTTTGGAAGGATCAGGAATGATTGGAGTTGCAGGTTCTTCAAAACGTTTATTTCAAGTGCTTTCGCAAAATGATATCAATGTAATTTTCATTACACAAGCATCCTCAGAACATTCAATTTGTATTGGAATTCAAAACCAAGATGCTGATTTAGCAAAAAAAGCGATTGAAACTGAATTTCAATTAGAAATTAATCACAATAAAATCGATCCTTGTATTGTTGAAAAAGACATGTGTATAGTAGCATTAGTAGGTGAAAACATGAAGAATCATCAAGGCTTGAGTGGCAAAATGTTTAGCACATTAGGAAAAAACAATGTAAATATACGTGCGATTGCGCAAGGTGCTTCTGAACGAAATATTTCAGTAGTAATCAATGAAAAAGATGTTAAAAAAGCATTGAATACGTTGCATGAGCGTTTCTTTGAAGATAACACCAAACAATTGAATTTATTCGTAATGGGCGTTGGAAATGTTGGAGAAAAATTTATTGACCAAATCAACCAACAAAAGAAATTCTTGAAAGAGAATCTAAAAATTAATGTTCGTGTTATTGCTCTTTCTAATTCGCGCAAAATGGTTTTCGATGAAGACGGAATGAACTTAAAAGACTGGAAATCATTACTAGAAAACGGAGAAAATGCCAACGTTTCCGAATTTATTTCAAAAGCAAAAGATTTGAATTTACGCAACAGTATTTTTGTAGATATTACTGCCAATTACGACATTGCTTCTATTTACGATCAATTTTTAAAACAAAATATTGCTGTCGTAACATGTAACAAAATTGCGTGCTCATCTGAGTTTGAAAATTACAAATATTTAAAATCATTGTCAAGAAAGTACAATGCTCCTTTCCTATTTGAAACCAATGTTGGAGCTGGATTACCAATAATAGATACACTAAAACATCTCATCTTATCTGGTGATAAAGTCAACAAAATTAATGCCGTTTTATCAGGAAGTCTCAACTTTATTTTCAATAATTTTAGTGACTCATACAATTTTCATGATGTTGTAAAAGAAGCTGGTGTACAAGGTTTTACCGAACCAGACCCAAAAATCGATTTAAGTGGTGTTGATGTGGCAAGAAAAATTTTAATTCTAATTCGCGAAAGTGGTTATGAAATGGAAATGGAACATATTGAAAACAATTGTTTCTTACCAAAAGAATGTATGGAAACAACAACTAACGAAGAATTCTTCAAATCGTTGACAAAACATGCAAGCCATTTTGAAAATCTTTTAGCCGAAGCCAAATCAAAAGATTCTCGATTAAAATTCGTAGCTTCGTTTGATAACGGAAAAGCAAGTGTTGGTTTACAATTTATTCCGAAAGAAAGCCCATTTTATAACTTGGAAGGAAAAGACAATATTGTCGAATTTTACACCGATAGGTACATTGACCAACCATTAATCATAAAAGGTGCTGGTGCTGGTGCAGCCGTTACCGCATCGGGTATTTTTGCCGATGTAATTCGAATTGGAAATGTGTAGATATATGGCAATGCCTGTATCTACACCCAAAAAATAAAAATATGAATGAAATAAAAATATTTTGTCCGGCAACAATCGCCAATCTGAATTGCGGATTTGATGTAATGGGAACATGTTTAGAAGGAATTGGTGACGAAATGGTTATCCGCAAAACAGTTGAAAAAGGCATTCGAATTAGCAAAATAACAGGTGCCGATTTACCGCTTGAAACAGAAAAAAATGTTGCAGGTGTTGCAGCGTTAGCAATTATTAACGATTTGAATTTGGCTTTCGGATTTGAAATAGAAATCCATAAAAAAATTAAGGCTGGTAGTGGCATCGGAAGCTCTTCTGCTAGTGCAGCTGGAGCTGTATATGGAATCAATGAATTACTAGAAAGACCTTTTACAAGACATGAATTGGTAAATTTTGCAATGAAAGGTGAAGCCATTGCCAGTGGCTGTGAACATGCCGATAATGTAGCTCCATGTCTACTTGGTGGTTTTACATTGGTTCGTGGTTACAATGCATTGGATGTTATTCGAATAGAAAGCCCTTGTGAGCTTTACGCAGTGGTTTTGCATCCTCATATTGAGGTAAAAACCGCTGATGCACGTGCCGTTTTACAACCCATGATTCCGCTTAAAGACGCTATTACACAAACTGGAAATCTTGGTGGACTAATAGCTGGTTTATACACTTCTGATTATGAATTAATTGGTCGTTCGCTAAAAGATGTTATCATAGAACCATTGAGAAAACATTTGATTCCCAATTTTGATGAAGTAAAAAATTCGGCACTACTTAATGGTGCTTTAGGCTCGGGAATTTCTGGGGCTGGTCCATCGATTTTTGCTTTATGCAAAGGACAAGAAAAAGCCGAAAAAGTTGCTTTTGCCATGAGTGAAAGTTATCATAAAACGGGAATTACATTTGACATGCACATTTCAAAGATAAATCCAAATGGTGTTGCAATAATTACGAATTAAAGATTAAGAATTACGAATTAAAAAAAATCCGTGGAAATCAGCGTTTGCGAAGCATCCGTTTTATCCGCGTTCCAAAAAAAAATGAGATATTACAGTTTAAATAATAAAACAATTAAAGTTTCTTTCGAAGAAGCCGTTATTCAAGGGCTTGCACCTGACAAAGGATTGTATTTTCCAGAAACAATAAGCCAATTACCGCAATCCTTTTTTGATAAAATTGAAAACTCATCAAACGAAGAAATTGCTTTCACTGCCATTCAACAATTTGTAGGTGATGAAATTCCAGAAAATGAGTTAAAACAAATTATCTCTGAAACCTTATCTTTTGATTTTCCACTGGCTCAAGTAGAAGATAATGTGTTTTCGTTAGAATTATTTCACGGTCCAACAATGGCTTTCAAAGATGTTGGCGCACGGTTTATGTCAAGATGTTTAGCCTATTTTAATCGAGGTAATCAGAAAAAAAATACCGTTTTGGTAGCTACTTCTGGAGATACAGGTGGTGCTGTTGCTAGTGGATTCCTAGGAGTAAATGGTGTTGATGTTGTAATTTTATACCCATCTGGAAAGGTTAGTGATATCCAAGAACGACAATTGACTACTTTAGGAAAAAACATTACCGCTCTTGAAGTTGATGGTGTTTTTGACGATTGTCAAGATATGGTAAAGAAAGCATTTTTAGATTCCGATTTAATTCACCATAATTTAACGTCTGCCAATTCAATAAACATTGCGCGATGGTTACCGCAAATGTTTTATTTCTTTTTTGCTTACAAAGAGCTGAAGAAATATAACAAACCCATGATTGTGTCGTGTCCAAGTGGAAATTTCGGAAACATTTGCGCTGGAATTATGGCAAAAAAATTAGGTTTACCTCTAGCCCATTTTGTTGCTTCAACAAATGCTAATGATACGGTTCCAAGATTTTTAGAAAACGGAATTTATGATGCAAAACCTTCTGTTGCAACAATTTCTAACGCAATGGATGTTGGAAACCCTAGTAATTTCGTTCGTATTCAAGAATTGTATAATTACGATTTGTCTGAATTTGAAAAAGATTTTTCTTCTTATACTTATACAGATGAAGAAACTAAATCGGCTATGAAAAGCATTCATACCCAATCAGGTTATGTTGCTGAACCTCATGGTGCTGTTGGCTATTTGGGTTTGAAAAAAGAATTAGAAAAACACCCTAACTCGATTGGTTTTTTCCTAGAAACTGCACATCCTATAAAGTTTTTAGATGTTGTTGAACCTGTTTTGAATGTAAAATTAGATATTCCAAAACAAATTGAAAGTGTTTTAGGAAAAGAGAAGGTTAGCATTAAAATTAAAAACTATAGCGAATTGAAACAATTTCTTTTGTAGAAAATGGTCATAATTACCGCATAACCCCTAGCCCAGATAGAAGTGGAAATCCTGTCATTGCGAGATTGTTTGGTTCCTCTAAATGACCAAACGGTAACTCGCAATGGCAGATTGGAGCGTATAGCTGGAAATAGCTCCTAAAACTACTCTTCTTCCTCACTAGCATTGCTCTGCGAATAACCGCGCCATTTTTCGATACAATCTTTCATATCTTGTGGTAGTTCGGTATCAAATCGCATCATTTTTCCAGTAGTAGGATGCACAAATCCAAGTGTTTTGGCATGAAGTGCTTGTCGCGGTAATATCTTAAAACAGTTGTCGATGAACTGCTTGTATTTGGTGAAAGTAGTTCCTTTTAGTATCAAATCGCCGCCATAGCGAGCATCGTTGAATAAAGTATGCCCAATGTGCTTCATATGCACACGAATTTGATGTGTTCTTCCTGTTTCTAAAACGCAGGAAACTAAGGTAACATATCCAAAACGTTCTAGAACTTTATAATGTGTAATCGCTGGTTTTCCTATTTCTGGGTCAGCAAAAACAGCCATTTGCATACGGTCTTTTACATGGCGTGCTATGTTGCCTTCTATCGTGCCTTCGTCTTCTTTGACATTTCCCCAAACAAGTGCGATGTATTCTCTTTCCGATGTTTTGGCTTCAAATTGTTTGGCAAGATGTGTCATAGCTGCTTCGGTTTTGGCAATGACCAACAATCCAGAAGTATCTTTGTCAATACGATGCACCAATCCTGGTCTTTCGGAACTATTCATCGGCAGATTTTCAAAATGAAATGCCAATGCGTTCACCAATGTTCCTGTATAATTACCGTGTCCTGGATGCACTACTAAACCTGGTGGTTTGTTGATAAGTAACAAGGCATCGTCTTCATAAACAATATCCAACGGAATATCTTCGGGATCAACACGGTTTTCAAATGGTGGATGTGACAACAAAATACGAATGACATCCAAAGGTTTTACTTTATAATTCGATTTTACTGGAATATCATTTACATAAATATCGCCATTTGTTGCAGCCGTTTGTATCTTATTACGAGTAGCATTCGGAATCAAATTCATCAAATACTTGTCTATGCGCAACAAGGCTTGACCATTGGGCACGTCAAATCGGTAGTGTTCGAATAATTCGTCTTCTACAATTTCATCAATCTGATTATTGTCCATCGGTTGGTGGTGTTTCTGTTTTTGGTTCTTCAACAGGAGTATCGGTAGAAGTTGCTGTTGAGTCTTGTTCCATTTCTTCAAACTTTACTTTTCCATCACCCAAAACCAAATCAATTTTAGAAGATTTAAAAATCTTATCTCCAGGGTTTAATTTTCTACCATTACAATGCATTTCGAGCACCATGTCTTTACCCATGTGCGGTTTATATGTTATTTCTCCTTCTTCAAGTCCAAGAGAACGTAAAGTTGGAACTGCTTGACGATAGGTTTTATCAATCAAATTAGGAATTACAACCATTTTGAATCCAGAAGAATTAATTTTGATATATACTTTTCTATCTTCTTTCACTTTAGCACCAGGCAATGGATCTTGCTCAACAACAGTGTGTTTTGGAAAATCTTTGTTGTAGTCTACACTATCTAACAAAACATAATCCAAATCTAAATCATCTAATTTTTCTTCAACTTGTTCTTCGGTTAACTTTGCCAAATTAGGAACCGTAATTTCCTCACCATGATTGGTTGTGAATGTCAACCAATGAAAAAACAAATAAGAAATAACGCAGACAATTGCGATTGCTGCCAGCATTTGCATAAAAAATACTCTACTCGTAAGATAATTTCGTAAACTCATAAAAAATATATTTATCGCAAAGATATAATTTTTAGTTTCAACAATTGTGCTATTTTTGTATAGTAATTAAATAAAAAAAATACAATGAAAGTAGCTGTTGTAATGGGTGGATACTCTGACGAATCTGTAATTTCGCTAAGAAGTGGTCAACTTATTTTGAATCATATCGATAAAAACAAATATAAACCATTTGAGGTTCATATACTCAATGAAGGGTGGTATTGTTTGATTGACCAAGAAAAATATCCAATTAACAAAGCTGATTTTACTTTTACTAAAGACAATCAAGTGATACAATTTGATGTGGTAATAAATACTATTCACGGTACACCGGGCGAGGACGGACACATGCAAGCCTATTGGGAATTACTCGAATTGCCTTATACGGGTTGCAGTTTTTACCAATCGAGTTTGACTTTTAACAAGCGTGATACACTTTCGGTTTTGTCAAAATTCAATATTCCGAAAGCCAATTCTATTTATTTATCTAAAGGAAATGAAATTGATGGCGAGAAAATAGTGAAAGAATTGGGATTACCTTTTTTTGTAAAACCCAATCAATCTGGAAGTTCACTAGGTGTTTCGAGAGTAAACTCGTTGGATGATTTACCAAAAGCTTTAGAATTTGCCTTTGCAGAAGACCACGATATTTTGATAGAATCGTATCTCAAAGGAAGAGAAGTTTCGGTTGGCGTAATCAAATACAACGGAGCAACAAAAGTAATGGGCATTACAGAAATTATTTCGCAAAACGAATTCTTTGATTATGAAGCGAAATATTTGGGAAAATCGGAAGAAGTAACGCCTGCCGATTTAACCGAAGAAATCAAAACTCGCGTTGAAGAAACTGCCAAAAAAGTATATGAATCATTAGGAATGTCTGGTTTTTCGAGAACCGATTTTATTATTATGAATGACATTCCGCATTTTATCGAAATCAATACCAATCCGGGATTGTCGCCGCAAAGTATCTTTCCGCAACAAGCTGCCTATTCAAAAATGCCAATGCGTGATTTGTTGGATAACGAAATTAAATTAGCTTTGGAAAGAAAACCAATTTGGAAGAAATAAAAATGGTTGAAGTACATTTACAAGTTAATGATAAATTGCTCCAAACTGGAAAGTTAAATCAATTCAGTTGTCCAAAATGTAAAGAAAAAGGAAATTTAGAATATCGAATTTATGGAGGAATAGTTAGTTTTCTTTTGATTCCAATGTTACCTAAAAGAAAAATCACTAAACTATTTTGTAATAATTGTCATATAGAATTTGGATTGAACAAGTCAAGTCTAGACATTAAACAAGCTATAAATTATGAAAAAGAGAAAAGACCTATTAATACACCATTATGGCATTTTACTGGTTTTTTTGTTTTAATTTCAATATTATCATTTGCCACTTATATAGGAATTGAAATGACAAAGCTGGAAAAAATTTATATCAGAAAACCAGAAAAGAACGATATTTATAAAGCTAACTTTAATGGCGAATACACAACTTTAAAAGTTGAAAATGTAAAAAAAGATAGTGTAATTGTGCTATTAAACAAATATAAATTGTCTAGTTATAAAGGTTTAGAGGAAATTAATATTGAAAAAAATTATAACACTCCAAAAACATTTTCTAAAAAGGAGTTATTAAATATGTACTACAATAACACAATTTACGAAATAAATAGAGACTAATGAAAAAAGCTATATTTCCAGGTTCATTTGACCCAATAACGAACGGTCATTATGACATTATCAAAAGAGGCATTTCACTATTTGATGAAGTGATTGTTGCTATTGGAATCAATGCCGAAAAAAAATACATGTTTTCGCTTGAAGACAGAAAACGCTTTATCGAAGAAGCTTTTAAAGACAATCCAAAAGTAAAAGTAATCACGTACGAAGGGTTGACTATTGATTTATGCCGCAAAGAAAAAGCCGAATTCATCTTACGTGGATTGAGAAATCCAGCCGATTTTGAATTTGAAAAAGCCATTGCGCACACCAATAGAAAATTATCTAAAATAGAAACTGTTTTTTTACTTACTGCATCTAAAACTTCTTATATCTCATCAAGTATTGTTCGTGATGTATTGAGAAATGGTGGCGATTATACGGTTTTGGTTCCGGATTCGGTGAGGATTTAGTTGGCAGATTTTAGTAAACAGTCGCAGTTGGCAGATTGGTGAACCATATTGAAAACACAAAAGCTAAAAGTTAGAAATAATTTTTAGCTTTTTTTGTGGAATGCGGAAAACCGTAATTATTGTAAAACTATTTTTATATTTTTACAATTGATAACAAATGCTTAAAAAAAATTGTAAATGTTTTGTTTGTGGAACATATATAAAAGTAAGCAAAAACCAAATTAGGGTTTAACTATAATTTTAAATATTATTCCTAATACTGTGAAATGGAAAACTATTCTAACAAATATCATCTTATACGACAAAAATATCAAGCAAAGAGATCTTCAAAAAATTGGAAAAAAAGAAAAAATAATAACAAACTTTTAAGACGCTTAGGAATTCTAACAAATCGTTATTACTCATCAAAAGAATATATTGACTATGAAGCTCCTGATAAATTTTCATTTATAAATAATACCGATGAAGTATTAAGATATTTTAATGACGTTAGTGATTTTATAAAGGAAAAAAGATCTGTAAATTTAGATATTGAGGGTATTAAAGAATTGACTCCAGATGTAATAACTTTATTAATGGCAAAGTTAAGTGAAAAATCAAGTCGAAAAGTTGGTTTAAAAGGTAATGCTCCAAAAGATCCAAAATTAAAAAAGATGTTTATGGAATCTGGACTTTACGATTTTGTAAAAAGCTATGGACGTAAATCTGTTTCTCAAGATAATAAACTATGGAAACATTCAACAAATACTTCTGTAAAAGGAGAGATGGCAGCTCAAGCAGCTAACGCTTGTAAAAAAATGTTTCAAGAAAAAAATCTTAAATATGATACTGGAAGTTTATACAATTTGCTTGTAGAAGCAATGTCAAATACTTTCAATCACGCCAATAAGACTGAAACAATGAATTGGTGGCTTTATTATTATCATGATCATAATTCAAATACAATGAAGTTTAGTTTCATTGATTTAGGAGTTGGAATCTTTAAAAGTGCTAGTTTTGACAGTTATAGGAAAGTAATATCACATATAGTACCTGGAAATAAATTACTTGTTCAACCTTTTTTAGAAGGCAAAATAATATCATCAAGACAGACAGATAAAGCTATAAGCGGTAAAGGAGTTAAACAAATTATAGATTGTGCAAATCTTCCTGAGTTCAAAAAATTTTTAATTATTACAAATGATTTAAAAATTGATGTTAAAACCAAGCAAAGTCAAGAATTAAGTGATAACTTTGCAGGGACATTTATTTATTTTGAAATATCTTGTAACTAACTAATATAATGAAAGTTAAATATAAAATTAACGTAGCAAAGGATTTTTCTGCATATCCTGCAGGTAGATATAGAAATGAAGGTACTGCATCTGGTGAAGCATTTCTATTGGATCATCTTATGGGGAAATTAATATGCGCTATATTTGAAGGTTGTTTATTAGAAATCGATTTAAATGGGATGAATGGTTATCCATCATCTTTTATTTCAGGATCTTTTGGTAAGGTCAGTTATGAAATGGGAAAAGAAATAGGACAAGAAAGAGCCTCAGAACTTATTCTTAAGCATATTGTTTTAAAATGTGATGACAGTGTAGCGAGAGCAAAAGCAATTGAAACAGAAATCAATAATCCAACAGGAAAAAAATAAATGGGCAAAACTCCTTGGAATTCAACTAATATATCTTTAACAATAATTGTTTTAGTTCTTATTGGAATTCTATTGGGAATTATATTTCAAATTAATTCACCTGTTGAAATAGATCCAAAAATTAGATATTCAGAATTACTCAATTGGATTTCAACTTTAACTATTGGTGTACTAGTTGGATATGTTTTAAAAAATCAGTTTGAGAATGATAAAACAATAAAAAGTTATCTTTTAGACGATTTAAAAAAAATAACTGAAGATGTGGTTATTTTAAAATATTTTTGTTATTCATTTAAAAAAAATCAATCATTTACATCAGATCAAAGGGATGAAATAAATGCTAAAATAAATATTCTTGATAAAAAAATTACAGTCTTTTGTGATTTTTTAAATCATTGTTATAATGGTAAACACAAAAATATAAATGATAGTTTGGTTACTTACTTCATAAAACTTAACAATCAAATTACAGGAGACGGTTTTTACGATAATTTAATCCAAAACTCTTATTTTGATAATATAATGAATGAGAGTTCAAAATTTGAAACCGAGTTACGTAAACTCACACATAAAATCATCAAAAAAATATAAAAAGGCTATTGCTAAAACCATTTTCATGAATAGTTAATACTTGCCCTATTCAAAAAAGTACGCTAGTGAAATAAAATTTTGCTTACAACTATAAACAAAAAGAAACCCCTACTCCTCTTTCTTAACAACCTTCCTCGCAACCTCAATCTTAAACTTCTTACCTTTCATTTTTTCATCACGAATGTTAGCCAAAAACTCTTTAACTTTTTTAGATTTTACGGCGGCAAACGAAATGAAATCTTTTACTTCAATCAAACCTAAATCGCCTTTTTCTAGTTTTCCTTTTTGAGAAAAGAAACCTACAATGTCAATTTTGTTTAACTTATTTTTCTTTCCACCACTTACATAAATAGTTTGAAATTCAGGTGGTTTTGGCAAAGTTATGGCATTTTCTACATTTAAAACGGGCATTTTATAATCTAAATAGTCCATTTTTTTCTCGCTTTCGTGAGCGATTATATAAGCCGTTCCTGAAGCTAACATTCTAGCAGTTCGTCCGTTTCTATGCGTGAATTCGTCTTCTTTTAAAGGCAAATGATAGTGGATTACATGTTTCATTTCGGGAATGTCCAATCCACGTGCGGCTAAATCGGTGGTTATCAAATAACTCACGCTTCCGTTTCTGAACTGAATTAAAGCGCGTTCACGTTCGTCTTGATCCATTCCGCCATGATAATACGTCGAATAAATTCCTTTTTCGTTTAAAGTGTCGCTAATGCGTTCGGCAGCATCACGATGGTTGCAAAAGATAATCGCCGCTTCCGATTGTAAAGAACAAAGCAAATGAAAAAGTGAATTGATTTTGTCTTTTTCTTTAGAAACGACCATTTTCAAACTTAAATTCAAGTTTTCTTCTTCAGTCGGAATAAAATCCAAAACCGTCGGATTGATAACTCGAGTATAGTTAGGAATTTCAATATCAGAAGTTGCCGAAACCAAAACGCGTTTGTTCAACTTATTCAATCTCGAAATAATAAAACTCATTTGTTCATGAAAACCCAATTGCAATGATTTATCAAATTCATCCAAAATCAACGTTTGAATGTTATCCGTAGAAAAAGTACCTCTATCGATATGGTCGGCAATTCGTCCAGGTGTTCCAATCAAAACCGCTGGTGGATTGGATAAATTCTTGATTTCCGTTTCAATGGAATGGCCTCCGTAGCAAACATTTACTTTGTAATCGGTTCCCATTTTTTTCCAAACTTGTTCAATTTGCAAACCCAATTCGCGTGATGGCACTAAAATTAAGCATTGAACATCTTTGCAAGTATCATCCAACATTTGAAAAATAGGCAATAAAAAAGCTAATGTTTTTCCAGAACCTGTTGGTGAAAGTAATAATACATTGGCATCGTTCAAGATGGTTTCTTGCGCGGCCACTTGCATTTCGTTGAGTGCTTCAATCCCTAAATTGAGAAGAATATTGTTGGAATGTGGATTTTGATTCATGTGGCAAAGGTAAAACCAATTATGAATTAAAAATTATGAATTACGAATTTTTACAAACTAATTGTTCCAAACAATCTTAACAGCAGAAATTTTTTCAGATTCGATTCTTATTTCATTGCAAACAGAAAAACCGTTTTTTAAATAAAATTTCAATGGTGACCTATAGGTAGTTCCGTCTAATTTTGAGTCATTATTATGGTCGATTACCCAACCTGAAAGCTTCTTTTCTGTGGATTTTAAATGATTTAGTAATAGCTTTCCAAAACCTTGATTTTGAATTTTAGAATTGATGATAATAGCAAACCAAGTTTCGTTTTCTCTTGTAAAAGTTATCGTCCAACCCTGAATTTCATCAGATTCATTTTGAAGTAGATACTGTTTTTTGTCGGACAAATTATTCAAATAAGTTTCAAATTCAGCAACCGATTGATACGCTAATTTTTCAGGATATTCGGCATTCCAAAGTTGGCAAATGATTTCTTTTTGCTGAAGTGACAAATTAGATTTTGATTTTACTTTCATTTTCCTCTTCAAAAAGTAATTTGATGTTTTCGTATGAATTTTTCATAGCCTCTTTTATTTGCATGGGATTTAACCAAGCTACTTTTTCAATTCCTTCTTCTGCTTGTGGCATTGGGGTTCCTTCAAAATTGGTAGTCATTTCAAACCAATGTGTGACTTTCAATCTGTATTTTCCATTGCGCTTGAAAACGTGATAGGTTTTTTGAAGTTTCTTAGTAATCTTCAGATTATTAACACCTGTTTCTTCTTCAACTTCACGTATTGAACAATCTTCAATCTCTTCTCCTTTGTCGCATCCTCCTTTTGGTAAATCCCATTTTCCATTTCTAAAAATGAATAAAACGTCGCCTTTCTTGTTATAAACCAATCCTCCACCCGCTTTTTTAACAGGGATTTTTTCTTTTACTTTCTTTAAGATCTCTTTTTCATCAGGGTAATATAAATAAGCTTTCTTAATTTTATTGTTAAACATTTTGACTATAAGTTGTTCGATGTCAACGCTCTCAAGCAAAAATAGTTGAAAATCGGTTTCTTTGGCAACTTTATTTGTCAAAAAAAGTGGTTTATCGTTCACAAAAACTTTATACATTTGTAGTATGATTTTTAATAAAGAAACAGCCGAAAAAACAGCCGAATTGCTTTTACAAATAAATGCAATTAAATTGAATCCATCAAATCCTTTTAAGTGGGCTTCTGGTTGGAATTCACCGATTTATTGCGATAATAGACTAACACTCTCATTTCCAGCAATAAGAAATTATATTCGAGATGAATTTGCAAAACAAATAACTGAAATTTATGGCAAACCAGATGTTATTGCTGGTGTTGCAACTGGTGCAATAGGGATTGGCATACTAGTTGCAGAAGAGCTAGGTTTGCCCTTTGTATATGTAAGACCTGAGCCAAAAAAACACGGAAGGCAAAATCAAGTTGAAGGTTTTTTACAAAAAGGACAAAGTGTTGTTGTAGTCGAGGACTTAATCTCTACTGGAAATAGTAGTTTACTAGCAGTAGAAGCTTTGAAAGAAGCTGGTGCGCATGTAAAAGGTATGATCGCTATTTTTACATATGGTTTTGATGTTGCCGAAGAAAATTTTAAAAATGCAAATGTAAATTTGAATACCTTAAGTAATTACCACCATCTCTTAGAATTAGCCGTAGAAAAAAAATATATAACAGAAAAAGAACAAATTACGTTACAAGAATGGAGAAAAAGTCCTTCTACTTGGAATGTCTAAATTAAGAATAAAGAGAAAAAAATAGAAAAAACATTGTCAATATTCTATTTTCTTTTCTTAAAAAAAAATAAAAAAAATGAACCTAGAAAGCCCCAAAGTTACTGTAGAAAAATCGGCAGAATATTTATTCAATGCCTTAACTGATGTGAAGAATTTTGAAAAATTAATGCCCGAAAATATTGCTAAATTTGAAGTTCTTGGAGATGATATTTTCAATTTTGGTTTGAAAGGAATGCCTGAAATTAAATTAAGATTGAAAGAAGGTACTCCTAACTCTAAAGTAGTTTTGAATGCAGCAAGTGATAAATTACCCTTTTCATTAGTGGCAAATATCAATGCTGTCTCTGAAAACTCTAGTGACGTAAAACTAGATTTTGAAGGCGAATTCAATCCTATGATGGCAATGATGATAAAAGGACCAATTACTAAGTTTTTGGAAACGTTGGCTTCGAATATGCATAAATTGTAATTGAGATTCCTACGGAATCACAAAGTAAAAATTCATAAAAAAACCTCGTATCATAACAATACGAGGTTTTTACTTTAAAAGAATTTTCTCTTAAAATCAAACTAATTCTTCTTCTTTTTTGAATTCGGTAATTAATGCTTTCTGAATTTCATAAGGTACGGGCTCATAATGATCAAAAGCAATGCTAAAACGGGCTCTACCTTGTGTTAACGAACGTAAATCGTTACCAAATTCATGCATTTCGGCATAAGGAATATGTGCTTTGATAATCGTAAAATGTCCATCAGCATCCATTCCTTCCACGACAGCTCTATGTGTTTGAATATTGCTCATAATACCTCCTGTCAATTCTTCTGGAACATGAATTTCAATGTGGTAAAAAGGTTCTAATAATTGCGGGTCAGCATTGTGGAAATTTTCTTTAAATGCCATCATTCCTGCCAATTTGAAAGCCAAATCATTGCTGTCAACAGTGTGCATTTTTCCGTCATACAAAATCACTCTAACATCGCGTACATAAGAACCTGTAAGCGGTCCTTCTTGCATTTTTTCCATAATTCCTTTTAGAATTGAGGGATGAAAACGCGTATCAATGGCACCCCCAACAATGCAATTGTAATAAACCAATTTTCCGCCCCAAGGTAAATCATGCTCTTCTTTTCCTCTAATATTGAATCCTTTTGGTTCTTCCATTCCTTCAAACCAAGGCTCTATTTTCATAGCAACTTCGGCAAATTGTCCTGCGCCACCAGATTGTTTTTTGTGTCTATATATAGTGTCAGCACTTTTACGAATTGTCTCTCTATATGGAATTTTGGGTGTTTTAAATTCAACTGAAAGTTTAAAAGCATTTTCTAATTTCCATTTTATAACTGCCAAATGTAATTCTCCATGGCAATGAATCAACGTTTGCTTTAATTCGGGTGAAACCTCTATCTTTATAGTTGGATCTTCTTCAACCAATTGGTGTAATGCTATTGACAATTTTTCTTCTTCTCCTTTTTTTGTTCCTTCAACAGCAATGGTCAAAGTTGGGTTTGGAAACTGAATGGGAATAATTTCAATAGGGTTTCCTTTTTCATGCAATGTATTGTTGATATGTGTATCTCTCAATTTAAGGGTGGCACCAATATCGCCAGCTACCAATT
>CAZLEU010000049.1:0-18875 GCA_964558625.1 uncultured Flavobacterium sp. | reverse complement strand
AGGACGCCAGGTTTTCATCCTGGTAAGAGGGGTTCGATTCCCCTACGGGCTACAAGTTCTCATAACAAAAAAATTATCCGAAAGATAATTATGGCCCGTTCGTCTATCGGTTAGGACGCCAGGTTTTCATCCTGGTAAGAGGGGTTCGATTCCCCTACGGGCTACAACGTTAGTTGTAAATTAGTTTTATAAAATAAAGGAACAGTGTCTCGTTTTTTTGTTTTATTAGTTAAAACCAAAGTGATTATGTTTAATTGTGGGAGGTTTTTCTTTTTTAACTAAGTATTAATAATAATTACAATTAAATTAAAAAAAATGGCAAATCATAAGTCAGCTTTAAAAAGAATTAGAAGCAACGAAAAGAAAAGAGTATTAAACAGATACCAACACAAAACTACTCGTAATGCAATTAAAGCATTAAGATTGGCTACTGATAAATCTGAAGCATCAGCAAAATTATCTGCTGTTATTTCTATGATTGATAAATTAGCTAAGAAAAATGTTATTCATGATAACAAAGCTTCTAATCTAAAATCAAAATTAACTAAATTCGTTGCAAAATTGTAATTGAATTTTGAATGATACAAAAAAAAGCTCTCAAATTTTGAGAGCTTTTTTTATTTAATTTCTTTTAGATTTTCGAGCATTTCTTTGTTTATTGGTTTTGGGAGAAATTTTATTACTATAGGATATTTTTTTGACTGTTCTATATCATTTGGATCTACTGTTGAGGAAAGTATGATAACTTTTATTTCTTTGAAAGTCTGATGAAGTTTTTTTTCTATAAATGTATCTAGGAATTCCCACCCATTCATAATGGGCATATTTAAATCAAGGAATATTAATTTGGGGTAGTGATTGCTCTTTTGGGTATTGAGTAGATTTTCGAAATAGTTTATTGCTTCTTCTCCATTTTTGGCAGTTACTAGTTCATCGCAAAATGAAGCTTTGTTTAAAACCATTTTGCTTAGCATAAGTGTGATGGGATCATCATCTACGCATAATACTGATTTAATCATTTTCCTTTTTATTAAAGGTTAGTGTAAATGTTGTACCTACATTTACTTCACTTTCAATTTCAATTTTTCCACCCATACTTTCTACCTGAGATTTTACTAAATATAACCCTAGGCCTTTACTATCTGGATAATCATGGAAACGCTGGTAAAGACCAAAAACTTTATCCTTATTTCTTTTAAGATCAATGCCAATTCCATTATCACTGAATGTTAATACTACTTTGTTATTAATCTCTTTTGATGAAATTGTAATCTCCAATGTGCGGTCTTTAGCTCGATATTTTATGGCGTTGGTAAGTAAGTTTAATAATATACTTTCAAAAAAAGTTTTATTGGCATAAATTATAGGTGCATTATCTAAATTTAATTTTATTTCAGGTTTGTTGAGTGTAATTATGTTATTAAGCTGATTTAACGTTATTTTTAGTAAATCATTTATTTGGAGTTTTTCTTTGGCAATAGAAAGGCTATCTTTTATGACAATGACTTTTACTAAATCGTTAATTGTGTCATTAAGCATATTTGTAGAACTTGAAAAACCATTAAGAATTTCTTTTAATTCCTCATTTTCAATTGGAATATCATGTAATAAATCTAACAACCCTGTAAGGTTGGACAAAGGTGCTCTTAGGTTATGAGAAGTAATATATGAGAATTGTTTTAAATCTTTGTTGTTTTGAGTTAGCTCATTAATAAGTTGTTCTCTTTCTTTTTCTCTTTCTTTTTCTTTGGTAATTTCTCTTTGAATTGATATCCAATGAGAGTGTTCGCCTTCAATATTTGATATTGGTAATAGGGTTATATTTAGCCAATATTTTTCTCCAGTTTTTCTAGTGTTATAGGATTCGAATTCGAGTTCTTGTTTGTTTTTTAGTGCTTGAGAGAGTTTACTCATGTTGTTTTTTACAGAACTTCTGTCAAAATATTCGGTAGCGGGTTTTCCTATAATTTCTTTTGGTTTATACCCAGTTATAGTTGTAAATGCGGGATTAACATATATAATTGTTGGAATTGTTGCTTTTGTTTCATTGGCTTCTGTAATGATGATAGCATCTTTAGATTGTAGGATTACTGTTTCTAAAAGCTTTAGTCGTAATTCTTCAATTTTTTGTTTTGTAATGTCTTGTATTGCTCCAATCATCCTAACAGGAATGCCTTTATCGTTTATTACCAAAAAACCTCTGTCTAAAACATATTTGACACTTCCGTCAGCACATAAAAAACGGTATTGTTCTTGCCAACGTTCAATTTTATTTTCGGCAAAAGAATACATTTTCACAGACATTTTTAAACTGTCGTTTGGATGTATTCTGTCAAATAACCATTTACTTGTTTTTCCAATTTCTTCTTTTTTATATCCAAAAATACCTTGGATACCTTTATTCCATGTAAACTGGTCCGTTATTAAATCCCAATCCCATATTGTGTCGCTAGTAGCCTTAGCTACGATGTCATATCTTTCATTTGACAATCGTAAATGTTCATTCTTTTGTTTATTTTTTTTATTGTTTTTTAGTATTACAATAAATGTTATTAATGCTGATATTAGGATAATTAGAATATCTTTTACTAAATATAATAAATCATAATTTGGTAAATCTTTAGATTGTATTAGGATATAGTGACTTATTATAACAAGTAAAGTTGGTATTGAAATTAAGAATAGTGTATTTAGTAATGCGGATTTCTTCATTGTGTACCAAAGATAAAAATTATATTATCAAAATAGAAAGGAACTACAAAAAAAATATGGATTTATAAATTTTTCGATTGATTTTTCTAAAAGAATAACCCCTATAATTTTTAGGTTTTTATATTAAAAAAAAGTGTACTTTTGCACCCATTAAAAAACTCAGATGGAATCTATTAGAAACATTGCAATTATTGCTCACGTTGACCACGGTAAAACAACTTTGGTTGACAAAATTATGTATCATTGTCAATTATTTCGTGAGAACGAAAATACAGGGGACTTAATCCTCGACAACAATGACCTTGAACGCGAAAGAGGTATTACAATTACTTCTAAAAACGTTTCAGTTGTTTATAAAGGAACAAAGATTAATATTATAGATACTCCTGGTCACGCCGATTTTGGAGGTGAAGTTGAACGTGTGTTAAACATGGCTGATGGAGTATGTCTTTTGGTAGACGCTTTTGAGGGACCAATGCCGCAAACACGTTTTGTTCTTCAAAAAGCGATCGATTTAGGATTAAAACCTTGTGTCGTTATCAATAAAGTTGATAAAGAAAATTGTACTCCTGAAGAAGTTCATGAAAAGGTTTTTGATTTAATGTTTGAATTAGGCGCAGAAGAATGGCAATTAGATTTTCCAACTGTATATGGTTCAGCAAAAAATAACTGGATGTCTGATGATTGGAAAAATCAAACGCAAAATATTGAACCACTATTAGATATGGTTATTAACAATGTTCCGGCTCCTAAAGTATCTGAAGGAACACCACAAATGTTAATCACTTCTTTAGATTTTTCATCATTTACAGGTCGTATCGCAATTGGTCGTCTTGAAAGAGGTACCTTGAAAGAAGGAATGCCAATTTCTTTGGTAAAAAGAGATGGTACAATAATGAAATCTAGAATTAAAGAATTACACACTTTTGAAGGTTTAGGTCGTAAAAAAGTACAAGAAGTTTCGGCTGGTGATATATGCGCAATTGTTGGAGTTGAAGGTTTTGAAATTGGTGATACAATAGCCGATTTTGAAAACCCAGAAGCTTTACAAACTATAGCAATCGATGAGCCAACAATGAGTATGTTGTTTACTATAAATGATTCACCATTTTTTGGTAAAGAAGGTAAATTTGTAACTTCAAGACATATTAGAGAAAGATTAACAAAAGAATTGGAAAAAAACCTAGCAATGAAGTTAGGAGAAACTGATTCGGCAGATAAATTCATGGTTTTTGGTCGAGGAGTTTTACACTTATCAGTGCTTATTGAAACGATGCGAAGAGAAGGTTATGAATTACAAATTGGTCAACCACAAGTTATCATCAAAGAAATTGATGGTGTAAAGTGTGAGCCTATAGAAGAGTTGACAATTGACTTACCTGAGCATTTATCTGGTAGAGCTGTAGAGTTCGTTACTATTCGTAAAGGAGAAATGCTTAGCATGGAAGGTAAAGGTGATCGTATGGTTATAAAATTCAATATACCGTCGCGTGGAATTATTGGATTGCGTAATCAGCTTCTTACAGCAACAGCAGGAGAGGCAATCATGGCTCATCGTTATATTGGTTATGAACCATACAAAGGAGAAATTCCTGGTAGAAATAACGGATCATTAATATCTATGGAAAATGGAAAAGCAATTCCATATTCAATAGATAAATTACAAGACAGAGGAAGATTCTTTGTAGATCCTAATGAAGATATTTATGAAGGGCAAGTAATTGGTGAAAATAGTCGTGGAGATGATATGACAGTAAACGTTACAAAGACTAAAAAATTAACCAATGTACGTTCTTCTGGAAATGACGATAAAGCTAGAATTATTCCTGCTATAAAATTCTCATTAGAAGAAGCATTAGAATATATTCAAAAAGATGAATATGTTGAGGTAACACCAAAATCACTACGTCTTCGTAAAATTTATTTGAATGAAAATGATAGAAAAAGATACAAGATGTAGTCATTTCTTTTTAAAAAGTTTGGAAAAAAACCATTAACGAAAGTTGATGGTTTTTTTGTGAAGCTAATCCTGCTCTTCACTATATCTTGCTGTGCGAACACCGCCCAGCAAGGATGTCGTTACGATCAGGGCTAAGGCGACTATCTTTTCAAACTAAAATGGCCTTTGACATTTCTTCCATTTTCAAATTCATATGTAAACCAATAATCATCTGCGGGTAAGTTAATTCCATTAAAAGTCCCATCCCAACCGGTTCCATTGGGACTTATTTGTTTTACAAATTTCCCAAAGCGGTCAAATATTCTAATAATTACATTTTTATTTATTGCCAAATTGAATCCACTAATATTCCATGAATCATTATAACCATCACCGTTTGGGGTGAAAAACTTGGGATAACTTAAAACACTCACTTCAATGGGACCAAGTATTCCACAATTATTGGTGTCCTTAATATATATTGTATGAATTCCACTTCCAATATTAGTAAACTGATTAGAATCTTGGAATGAATGGGGAGCATCTATACTATAAGCATAATTGCCAATTCCAGAAACCATTACAGTGATTGAATTATTCTCGACCAAATCGTCTATAGTTATTGTTTGTAAAACTGCTATTTCAGAGGGTTTTACAATAATAATTCTTTCCTGAAAACAACCTTCAAGAGAAGTTACTACAACACTATAGGTACCAGTACTTGTTACACTTATTGTAGATGAAGTATAATTTAATGCAACCGAATCTTTAAACCATTTATATGTATAATCTGTTGTGGGGCTTCCGTCTTGAATTGCAGCCGAAAGTACAACAGACTCCGATGGTTTATTCAAGCATATTATGGCTTCATCCGTTAGTTTAATATTGGGTATTTTGTTGACAACCAGTTTTATATAAGGACCAAGAGCAAAACACTCATTAGAAAGGGAATTATCTACTCTTACCCATATTTCTTGCATATTGGGTACTGAATTTCTAAAACTAGAAATGATTTCATATTGGTTTGAACCAGGAATGACAACATCAGGTATAGGATTTAGTTCTGACAATGCATCATTTTGACTTGTATATAACTCTACTGTGTAGTTAGTAGACAATGGTAGTTCATTCAGGATTGCTTGTTTGGCACTACTAAGATTAAATGTAGTTATTCCATCATTATTTTCACTAAAACTGGGAATAAAATCATCACATTCTTTGAATTCTAAACTAAACGAATTTGGTATTTGAGACGAAGTGACGATGATATTTAATTGAGCTATATTATAACAATTATTACTATTGACAACTCTTATCCAAACCGTATTTCCTATGTTGTTGTTATAACTTTCAGGACTTGTAATTAGTTGATTTATGTCGGCATTTATAGCACCTTGTTGAGTTTTATAATATGTAAATGTTTCATTTGAAGCGTTAGGAGATAAGCTTGCATCTTCCTTTTGTTTCAAGTTGATTATTGAAAAACCATCAATTATTGCATCGTCTTCACACTGAACAATAGTTATTGGAGAATTTACAACAGGTTGTGGTAGCAAGTTTGCTACAACAGCATTTGAAAATAACCCACAAGTATTTCCAATTTTTTGAAGAAACACTCTAAATTGATAATTTACAAAACTAGTGGGTATTTTACTTATTGTTAATGTATTTGTGTTAGAACCAGAATAAACCAATGAATTAGTTATGTTTTGCCATGAGTTTCCATTATCAATTGAGACTTGCCACTGGTAGCTATCAACAGTTGTACTATCAACTGAAAAATTAACATTACCCTGTTCGCAAGTAGTTTGATTAGTTGGTTGTGTTAGTATTGTTATTGGGGCAGAGATACTATAATTATTATTTGGAATTGTATAACCGTTTACAGCACCCGTAACCATGCCAATTTCTGTAGTAGGTGGAGGAGAAACGTTTCCTAAATATAGGTCGTTATTTGTGTCTACAAATCCAGCTTCAATAACATCACCACACCCGTCCCCATCAGAATCCGACTCAATATAATTTGCAATCCCATCATTATCAGTATCAAGTAAGGTATAATTTGTTATTCCGCTATCATTGACAGTTTCAATTGTATTATGTACACCATTACTACCAAAATTACTTCCTCCAAATGACCCCAAACTATTATTTATCCCTGTGAGATTTATTCCAGCTTCTATAATATCGAAAATACCATCATTATCTGAATCAACATCAATATAATTAGGTATTCCATCATTATCAGTATCAATAGGAATAATTCCACTACCAAACGCATCGTCTAATCCATCATGATTTGCATCAGTATTAGAAAGTTGAATGAGATTTGTTCCTTGTGCTTCTACAAAATCAAAGATACCATCATCATCAGAATCTAAGTCAAATTTTCTTTCAATAACAACATTTTGCCAGCTATTTCTAATACAATCACTAAATAATATAAAACTGACTTTGTTTGAATTAATATCGGACAGGTTTTTATGAATAAAAGTTATTGCGTTTGTCGAAATACTCTTAAAAGTAAATGTACCCATCCCAGCTGCCAATGGAATTGATCCGTTGAGTCGGAATCTTATTTCAAAAGCAGTGAATTGTGTTACGCCACTTTCATAATTGCCATCATAATTGGTGTCTATTAATAATTGGTTATCGGGGTTTGTGACAGAAATGGTTTTGTCTAAAGGAACTTTAATTACAAATTCTGCATCAGCATTTAATAAATTAGGATTCCCAACTGTATTGTATTTAAATCCAAGCGGAAAGTTTTTTGAAGAATCTATTAATGAAAAATTATACGAAACAAAATTTGTTTTTCCTGCAGGAACTTCACTACTAAAACTTCCATCTGAATTTCCAATTATAGGGTTTGAAACTGCATTTGGAGATGTTGTTAGTAGACCAATAAAATTGGCGTCATATTCTGTAATTGATGGATTTATTGTAATTGTACCGCTAGTCCAATTCGAAAGATTAATTTGAGGATTCAAATTACTTTCCATGCAATTCAAAATACCATCATTGTCTAGGTCAATATCAATATTGTCATTAACATTATCATTGTCATAATCATTTGCGCAAATGCTAACAGGTACAATATCTGAAATTTCGGTTCTATTACAAGCAGTATTTGTTGCAGACACATAGTATTCTCCAGGTTGGTTAGGTTGTATTGAAATTCCTGTAGCAATTAGATTACCATTAAAATACCATTTAAAATCATCAAAAGAAGATATACTTCCAACCGATAATGTAGCATTAGGAATGCAACTACTTAGTTGAGGGTCGATTGTTGTAAAGGAGATTTCAGGTTTTAAAATAAAACCAGAATAATAACCTCCAAATGTAGCCGCACCTACACTACCTAATGAAGCAAGATACAATTCACTTGTTGAATATACCGCAACATTTCCTGTTAGTCCAGTAATGGTATATGTTACATAATCTACATTACCAATAACGGCGTTAGGACCATCTGTAGTGAAACCTGCAAAGGGTAATTCTTGATAAGTGTAAGGTATTCCGTTTATTATGAAGTTTAAAGTAGATCCAGTTTTTGTTGTTATAGCAACCCTTCCTGTAAATTCCTTATTTCCTACTTTATTTATATTCGGTATATTATCTATTCCCTTTGGTGTTTCACAACTTAGCGGTGGTACAAAAAACATGTTTTGATTGGCTAAGTCTGGTCTTGAGTTGTCTCCAACGCTTTGAAAGGCAAAGACCTTCTCAGAAGTTGTCACATATAAGTTTCCATTAGGACCATAATGACTTCCGTTTAGTGCTACATAATCGCCTTGATTTAAAGTATAGTCTGGATTGAGAGCGTTAGTATTCCCATTCAAGAATACCTTGGTTCCATTTGTATTTGCAACGATTAACGGTACTTCAACAACATCTTGACCTGTACTTTTAATAAAAATATATTCTTTTCCTGTTCTTTCAGAAGGAACCAATTGATCAATCCCATAATCAGTATTTGAAAAACCATTGGAACCTGTTGTAGAACCACAATTTACAACAATATTTTTATCAGAAACAATATGCATTCCAATCAATCCATCTGCATTATTTGGATTAGGTCCTTCTACAGCGACAACATAGCTCTCACCACTATTTAATAATACTGAAAATGGAGCATCACCATTAGTCGAATTTAGTAGTGTTACCCCAGTTTTAATATTATCAAAATTGACAATTGTATTGTTTTCTGTAGCGAGAATAGAAGCAAAAGTCATATTGTTAGTGCCATAACCACCAAGTGTGGTATTCAAAAAAGCACCTACTCTATACTCTTTTCCTAAAGCAGCTAACCCTTTTGATGTGATTTGACCAGCTTGATTACTACCGCCGCCATTTATTCTTACCGAAACATAAACAACACTTTCTGCTTCTATTATGAAACCTTTATTGTTTGCTGTTGTACCAACCAAATCTTTTCCGAGAATAAACTGAGTACCAGTTCCATAACCAATATCAAGTGAATAAGGAGCATCTCTTGAGACTGTTCCAAGAATAGTTGTCGATCCTAACTGAATTATTCTAAAATTTACAGGTGCAGTACTTGGTGTTGAAATGTATAGAAATTGCTCTTCAGCAATAGAAAATTCATTGTTAGAACATGTAATGGGAGGGATATAATGTGTTTTACTAAGTTGCGAAAAACTAGTAATAGACAATAGAAAAAAAAGGACAGTTGAGATTTTTTTCATAAATTCAAAAAATGAATTTAAAGATAGAAAAAATTATCTTTTCAAACTAAAATGACCTTTAATTTCTCTTTTAGTACCCAGTTTGAGAATAAACCAATAATCATCTGCTGGAAGATTTTTATTGTCTAATTTTCCACTCCACCCCGAATCATTTGCAGATAAATTTTTTAGTAATTTTCCATATCGATCATATATTTCCAGTGTAGAGTTTGGATAGTTATCGATATTTTTAATTTTCCAAGTGTCGTTGTATCCATCTTCATTTGGTGTAAAAAAAGTAGGGTATGTTATTACGATAATTTTTGAAGTAACCGGATCACAACCCTTTTCATCCCTTATGTGTATTGTATACTCTCCTGGTGAAACATTACTAAAATAATTACTGTCTTGAAAGTTAATCCCATCTAATGAGAACACATAATCTCCAATTCCGGTATAGTTGATTAAAACAGCATTACTTTGCCCGTTAAAGTCATCAATAAAAACTGAATCAATTGTAGCACTTTCTGAAGCTGTTACATAAAATGTTTTGGTAGCCTTACAACCTTTACTATTAGTTACCTCTACATAATAAGTACCTGGTTGTAAAATACTTATTTGATTTGTGTTTTGCGTAGGACTTGTACTCCAAATATAGCTTGAAAAACCCAAATCAACACCAATTTTTTGGGGCTTACCTGCGCATAAACCAACATATTCATCTTCAAAATTTAATGGAGTAAATGTATTCACAATCAAATTTACAGGAATAATCCCATAACAATCAGCTCCATTTATAACTCTTGCATAGATAGTTTGCTGAAAAGCGATTGTATTTGAAAATGGTAGTGAAATTGCATTTGTTTGTAATAAAGCATCTTGTATAGAGGTGTGATAAGAAAGAGAGTAGCCAGTAGGTAATGTTGACAATATTTCTAGCGTAATTATATCAAAATCTTGAATTGTTAACTGCGTCAAACCATCTTGATTACTGTCAGTGTCACAATATTCTTTATTTACAGAATTGACAATATTGTTTGCAATTTGGAGCGCAATAGGGATATAGCCAATACACCCATATTCATTTTTTACCCTAACGACGATTTGGTTGGTTAAGGAATTCAAGAAACCAGTTGGGTTTACTATTTTATTAATTTCAGCTTCAGCATCATTTTGGTTAAGATAATAATCCTCTATAGAAAGATTTGTTGCTATTAAATCAATTGTTTTCGTTAGATTAAAAGTAGAAATACCATCATTATCATCATCACATTGTAATAGAGTTATTGGATTTGTCAAAATTGGTTGAGTAAATTCAATAACAATTTCATCAGTTGTTGTACATGTTGAATTTAGAATTACATCAACTTTATATACACCAGCCGAAGTTACCTCATAAGTTGGATTGTTTTCACCAATAAGTAAACTGCCATTTTTGTACCAGTTGTAAGATGTTGCACCAGTTATAGTTGCATTTAAGGTTAATTTTTTTCCATTACAAACTGGATTTTGTGTAGAAAGTAAACGATCTTCACCTAAATTTAAACCAATATTAAAGCTACCTCCTTTCAAGAAAATGGCAGAATCATATAAATTATTCCCTTCATCTGCCACAACAAGTTTTATATGATACAATGTACCAGGTGTTACATCTGCTTTTGCAATAAGTGTTTTGGTTTGTCCATTAAAATTGGTAGGATGATTAAATCCGTTAAAACCATCAAAAAAACCTTCATTTGCGGGAGGGCAAATTGTTCCTTGTCCTCTTACAGTATTTACTTTTACAGGAATCGTAGTTCCTGGAACCACAGCCAAGTTTTGATAAGGATTCGTTGTATTTGCTTCTTTTAATAAAAAAACAAAACCATCAGTATAATTACATTGATTAGGAGATGGATTTGATAAATATTGTTCGGAAGAAAAGATGTATTCAAAACTTATTTTGTTGGAAATAGGTTGAAAATCAAATTCTATTATTGTTGCATTTATAGAGTTGGTTACCCCCAATGCATTTTGTAAATCGGTATCGCCACTCCACGTAGTGGGACCTTCGCTCAAAATACTACTATTTGGACCAACGGCAGAGGCAACCCTTCCCGTACTCATAATAATCCCATCAGAGAATGGAAAATTACTTGTGCCAGATGTAAACGAACCATAACTATCACCACCAGCCTGATTGAGGCCCGTCACAGAAATGTTAGAAACAGTGGCGCAAGGGTTATTAATCAAAATATTTTCGACTAATTGATTTATAGTAAGATTTTCAGAAACTGTAATATATTGCCCAAAAGACGATGATGAAAGGCCTAATAGAGACAATATAGATAGTAGTATTTTATACAAATTCATAGCACGGCAAATGTACTACAAATGTACTACAAATCTCTTTTTTGAAGTAATTTGTATGACAAAAATATAAAAATGGCTGTCCATATGATTACAATTAAAACTGTAGAAAAATGAACAGAATAGTCTTTAGTATTTTCAACACCCATTTGAGTTCCAATAGCTTTTATCATAGACAATCTAGAACCAGGTTCCACTATCAAATTAGACATTGCTTCTAGCGGAAAAAATTGCGTGATGTAGGATGCTTTATCACTATTAGGAAAAACTTTGAAGGTTAAGATTCCATTAGCTATACCTTCGAGAATGTTCCAAACAAATAAAAAGCCCAATGCAAATGCAGAACGTTTTACCAGAATCCCAAGAAATAAACAAAATGAGAAAAAACCAACTAACTTTATAAAAAAAGCCAAAACATACTCTAAATCAGAAAAAACAATACCAATTTCGGTGTAAGATGAAAAACTATACCCCAAAAGTAAACTCATCACAAACACAAATATGGTTGAAACAAAAGCAAATAAAACGACAGTTAAAAATTTTGACAGAATAAATTCTTTTTTACTCATCCCATCAATAAGATTTTGTTTTAAGGTTCCATAGCTATATTCGTTAGCCATCATTGAGACAATTACTATGGCTAGGAAAAATTTCAAAATGGCCGCTACATAAGTATTAAAATGCCAAATGAACGGGAAGTTGAAAATACCCATTTCTGCTACGTCAAAATGAAAAATGCCCAAATCAAATTTGATTGATGCTATTAAAGCGATGAAAGAAAGTAGAACAAAATAAGCAATCGTTAGCACACGACTGGCTTTGTTTTTCCAAATTTTTTGTAATTCTATAGAGAGTAAACGTTTCATTTTGATTTTGATTGAAATTGCGATTAAATTTTTTCTGTAAGTTCTAGGAATTGTTCTTCAAGGCTTCTTTTTCTTTTGATTAAATGGTTTACAGCAATTCCTCTTTCAAACAAATAGCGATTTAAATCAGATGCATCAATAGCGGTTTTGAAATATGCAACCATTTTTCCATTTTCTTCCACCACTTTTTGAATCGATGGGTGGCTGTCTAAAATTGATTTTAACGATAGAATATCAGTCGAATTTAATTCAAAAAAATCCTCGCTATTACTCATGTCATCAACGCTACCAGAATACAATATTTTGCCTTTTCTCAGAACTAGAACATGACTGCAAACTTTCTCAACTTCGTCTAACAAGTGTGAAGCCAACAAAATAGTAGTTCCTTGCGAAGCAATCAATCGAATTATATCTCTAATTTGATGAATTCCTTGCGGATCTAAACCGTTTGTAGGTTCATCAAGAATCAAAATTTCGGGATCATTAAGTAGGGCAGAAGCAATAGCTAATCGTTGTTTCATACCAAGAGAAAATGTGCTGAATTTACTGTTTTTTCTCTCTACAAGTCCAACCAATTCTAGTTTCTCGTCAACTTTGGAGTAATTAATATTTTTGATTTTGCAAACCAATTCCAAATTTTCTTTGGCTGTCATATATGGGTAAAAATTAGGGCGTTCAATAATGGCACCAACTTTTTTAAGCGCATCGTGTGTTTCCATTGTGCCACCAAACCAACTGTATTCGCCAGAAGTTTTATTAACAACATTTAGAACAATACCCAAAGTAGTAGATTTTCCCGAACCATTTGGACCAAGAATTCCGTACACATTTCCTTTATGAATTTCGAGTGAAACATTATTTACAGCATGAACAGTGCCATATTTCTTGTTTAGATTTTTGATTGATAAGATGGTTTCCAAAGTATGATTGATTTTTGTGTAAGACGATAAAGAAACGAATTTGTTACAAATAAAAAACCCTCAACTATATGTAACAATAGTTGAGGGTAATTAAAAATTAAATTGGATTAGTGTAATACATCGTATAGCCAAATCCCAGCTTCATATCCTCCTTTAACAATTACAATTACACCAAATACAAGTGCAACTGGAAGAAATGGTTTAATTTTTTCTGATTTTAAAAAACGACTAATAGACAACATATTTTTAAAATTTAAAAGTTTAACAGTTGGTTTACGGTTATATGTCTATCTACAATTTGTTTTGTTACAACTTTGTTTTAAAAACCATTAATAATATGTATAGCGTCTTACCTTAGCAATATATTTTGCCAAACGAATTACTTGATGACTATAACCATATTCATTATCATACCAAATGTATAAGACAATATTCTTTCCATCTCCAGAGACAATTGTTGCGTTGCTATCATAAATCGATGGGGCAGAAGTTCCAACAATATCAGAAGAAACTAATTCATTGCTCAACGAATATTTTATTTGTTCTACCAAGTCGCCTTCTAAAGCATATTTTTTCATGATAGCATTTATTTCTTCAACAGATGTCTCACGACCAACCTCCAGATTTAATACTACTAATGAACCATTTGGAACAGGAACACGAATAGCATTAGAAGTTAATTTTCCTGCCAAACTGGGTAACGCTTTTGCAACAGCACTTCCTGCACCAGTTTCGGTAATAACCATGTTTAAAGCGGCTGCTCTACCTCGACGGTACTTTTTATGCATATTATCAACCAAATTTTGGTCGTTTGTATAAGCGTGAATAGTTTCCAAATGACCTTTAACAACTCCTAATGTATCTTCAATAGCTTTCAAAACAGGTGTAATAGCATTAGTTGTACAAGAAGCGGCCGAGAAAATAGTCACTTCATCTGGATTGTAATCATTTTGATTTACACCATGAACAATATTGGGAACACCCTTTCCTGGTGCCGTTAACAAAACCTTGTCAACCCCCTTGCTGGTTAAGTGTCTTGCTAAAGCCTCTTGTGTTGTAAAAGCTCCAGTATTATCGATTACCAAAGCGTCATCAAAACCATATTTAGTATAATCTATTTCTTCTGGAGAATTAGCAGTGATGATGTGAACAGTTGTGCCATTGATTATCAATGCATTATTGGTAATGTCTGCAACGACTGAACCTTCAAAATCGCCATGAATAGAGTCATAACGCAACAAAGAAGCTCTTTTTTCCAACGAAACAGCATCATTTTTATCACGAGTTACAATAGCACGAAGGCGTAATTGAGTTCCTTTACCCATTTTGGACATTAATTCTCTTGCCAATAAACGTCCAATACGTCCAAAACCATAAAGAACTACATCTTTAGGCTTGTTAGAATGAAACTCTTTTGCGTCTTTTAATTTGTTTACTACAAATGATTTAGCATCACTATGATTGTTTTCTTCTAGGTGAAATTCATAAGTAAGTTTCCCAATATCAAGTTTTGATGGTGGTAAATCAGACGTAAGAATGGCTTTTGCAATTTCTACTGAATCAAAGACAGAAATTGGTTTTCCAACAAATTCTCCAGCATATTCATGCAAGTTGATAATATCACTTACATTTAGATTAATCATTTGGTTTCTAAACAATACAATTTCAATTGATTTGTCATACCATAAATCGCTAATAATTTTGATTAACTCTACGGCAGCTCGTCTTCTGTCGGCCTGAAAAGAAACTTCCTTTTCGTATAAATTAATATTTGTCATGTAAAAAGTATAAAAATGTTAGTGTTGTTTTACAATTTTGCCGCAAAAATAGGAAATAATAACCATTCACGAAAACGATTTCGTTACAATTTTTCGAGACAAAAAAAGCCGGTACTAAAACCGACTTTCTTCAATAATTTGAACCTTATTATAAAATCAATCTAATAATTTGTCCATTAGCAGTAAGCAATTCCATTTGAACACTTTGGTTTTCATCTATATCCGAAATAATCTTAGAAAGTGTTTCGATATCGTTGATTTTTATATTTCCTATTTTAAGAATGACACCTCCTTTTAATTCATCAGCATATTGTTCAAGTCTTTCATTGGATAAATCTTTGATACGAACACCATAATCAATTTTGAATTTTTTCTTGTCAGATGAATCAATGTTTTCCAATTCCATCCCTTTAAACTCTGTCGATATGAATTCATTCTTAGTCAAAGTTACTGGAATTACTTTAGTATTACCATCACGAATAATAGTAACTTGAATTTTATCATTGGGTCGTTTGGTATTAATATAGCCCGATAATTCAGCATAAGTTCCAATGCGTTGATTATCTAGCTTTATAATCACATCACCACTTTTTATCCCCGATTTTTCTGCACCAGAATTTTTATTTACTCTGCTTACATAAAAACCTTCTGTTTGATTAATTCCTAATTCTTTAGAAGCAGTACCATTCAATTCTGCACCTTCAACACCCAATATTCCTCGTTGAACATTTCCATATTCCATCAAATCCTCAATGATTTTTTTGGTAATATTAGATGGCACTGCAAATGAATAACCAACATAAGAACCTGTTTGTGATGAAATCATTGTATTAATTCCAATCAATTCCCCTCGGGTATTTACCAAAGCACCACCACTATTTCCAGGATTTACAGCAGCATCTGTCTGAATAAAAGATTGAATGCCGCGTGTATCCAAATTTCGAGCTTTTGCCGAAACAATCCCAGCAGTAACAGTCGAATTCAAATTATAAGGATTTCCCACTGCCAAAACCCATTCACCTACTTTTACAGTATCAGAATCTGCAAAAACAGTATATGGTAATTTTTCATCAGCATCAATTTTTAATAAGGCAATATCCATTTTTGAGTCAGTTCCAATCAATTTTGCCTTGTATGATTTTTTATTGTTCAATGTGATCTCAATTTCTGATGCATCTTTAATCACGTGGTTATTGGTTACAATATAACCATCTTCAGAAATAATAACACCGGAACCTGTTCCTACTTGTTCTTGCTGTTGTCCACCTCTAAAACCATAGAAAAATTCCATAATTGGATTCGAAACGGTTCTAAAAGAAACATTTTTTACGTGAACAACCGAATGGACTGTTTTATCTGCCGCTTGCGTAAAATCCAAATTTCCATCTGCAGAACCTACAGTTCGACTAAAATTGCTTGGCGCCATAGACACAATCGAATCGGATGTGCTCTTGTTTTCAAAGATTAATTTGTAGGCACCTAATGTTGTGGCACCACTTAGTAAAGAAACTAAAAATAAACTTCCAAAATTTTTCATAGTATTATATGTTTTGAAATAGTAACGTAAAATTAAATCTAAAATTTTAACAAAAAACTAGTTTAACGCTCGTTTAACAATGATTAACTTTTCATTAATAGTTTGTACTTTTGTTCCAAGACAAAAATAAAAATGAACATTCAATTTTACAAATACCAAGGAACTGGAAATGATTTTATCATGATCGATAACCGTCAAAATCATTTCCCCAAAAACAATACCAAGCTTATAGAAAACCTATGTGACCGCCGTTTTGGTATAGGAGCTGACGGATTGCTATTACTAGAGAATGACAATTCGACAGATTTTAGAATGGTGTATTACAATTCCGACGGAAATGAAAGTTCAATGTGTGGCAACGGAGGAAGATGTATTGTAGCCTTTGCCAAAAGTTTAAATGTTATACATGATACTACTATATTTATAGCTACAGACGGACTTCACAAAGCGACGATTTTTGAAAACGGAATCGTTTCACTACAGATGAAAGATGTAGATGATGTAAAGATAGAAGACGAATACATATATTTAAACACGGGTTCACCACATCATGTAACATTGGTCAATGATATCGAAAATTATGATGTAAAAGCGAATGGAGCCCAAATTCGTTATTCTGATTTGTATGGAAAAGCAGGTAGTAATGTCAATTTTGTATCACAATTGGCAGACAATCATTTTAGATTGCGAACTTACGAACGGGGTGTTGAAGATGAAACGTTTTCCTGTGGAACAGGAGCTACAGCAGTAGCAATAGCCATGAATGCAATACAGAAAACCAAATCAACACAAATAGATTTGGATGTTCAAGGAGGCAAGTTGAAAGTCTCATTTGAAAAAACAGCAAATGGGTATCAAAATGTTTTTTTAGAAGGAAAAGCAGAATTTGTTTTTGAAGGGAACATTCAACTAAACATCTAAACTTATAATTTGCCAATGACCTTAAAAGGAAATAACATATACTTACGTGCACTCGAACCCGACGATTTAGAGTTTATCTACGCAATAGAAAACGATGAATCAATTTGGCAGGTAAGTAACACCCAAACACCCTATAGTAAATTTCTAATTCGTCAATACTTAGAAAATGCTCATCAAGACATCTATCAAGCCAAACAGTTACGATTAGCAATTTGTAAAAACAATGATTTTTCGGCGATAGGATTAATCGATTTATTTGACTTTGACCCAAGTAATAATCGTGCAGGAATAGGAATTGTTATCAAAGAAAATCAAGATCGGAATACAGGAATTGGTACAGAATCGCTAGGCTTGTTGATTGATTTTGCTTTTTCAAAATTGAATTTACACCAATTATTTGCCAACATTAATCCACAAAATGAACCAAGTGTAAACCTTTTTACTAAATTTGGCTTCCAAAAAATAGGTGATAAAAAAGAGTGGAATTTAATAGAAGGGCAATACCAAGATGAAAGTTTATATCAATTACTAAATAAGAAAAATTAATGAACATTAAAAAAATAGTTAGCATTGTAGCGGTTGTAATTATCACAATTGCGGGAGTTTATGGTTATAAATTATACAGAGATATTTTTGGAGCCAATACCAAATTTACACAAGATCAAGTTTATGTAGAAATCCCAACCGATTCGGAGTTTGAAGATGTAAAGAGGATTATAAGTCCTTATGTTCAAGATATGGATAAATTTGTAACTACTGCTAACAAAAAATCATATCCTCAAAATGTAAAATCAGGTCGGTTTTTACTTAAAAAAGGTATGGGAAGCAACGCTATTATTAATTCACTTCGTCAAAACGTACCTGTAAATTTAGCATTCAATAACCAAGAAAGACTAGAAGATTTCGCAGGAAGAATAGCATCGCAACTTGAGGCAGATAGTTTAAGTATCCTAAACGCCTTCAAAGACAAAACGTTTTTAGAAGAAAATGGTTTTACAGAAGAAAATGTCTTAGCCATTTGTATACCAAATTCATATGAGTTTTTTTGGAACACGACTGCCGAAAAATTCCGAGATAAAATGGCAAAAGAATACCGTAAATTCTGGACAGAAGAACGACAAGCCAAAGCCAAAGCTCAAAACTTAACACCCATACAAGTATC
>CAZLEU010000048.1:0-18990 GCA_964558625.1 uncultured Flavobacterium sp. | reverse complement strand
TTATAGTTCCCGTAAAACCGACTTGCTTTTTTACTTTTTCCATTTCAGATTTTAGCCTAGCTACTTCTTTTAATCCAAGCTCATGAATTTCATCAGGTGTCATTTCGGTGGTTGTCCATTGTTTTACATAAGTGGCGTATAATTCTTTTCCGACAGACAAACTTCCAATACCACTTGTGGTTCTAGATGCTGGAATGTATTCTGATTTCAAGAATGCACTCATTTCTTTAAATTTCGGCACCAATTTTTCATTGATAGTCGCTGTATAACTCTTTTTTATTGCTTCTTTTTGAGCATCAGAAAAAGTTTCAGGCATTATTTTTATAGAAGAATAAAACAAATTATCTTCTACTTTAGCTGTTATCATGTCGTCAAATTGTGGTGGCAATTTTATAGATAACGATTTTGGTAAAACGATTCCTTTCGCCATTCCTTTTTTCATGTAAATCATTGCAGAATCTATCCAAGTTGCATATAAATCCATTCTTTTTTGGAAGTTTTTATAATCTTCTTCCGTCTTGAATGGTTGCGCACTTTCACCTGAAGCAAATTGTCCCATAGTAAGATGTGTTCCCCAAAACTGGTGAATTGGCATCAAGTTGGAAGGTGAATTAAGCAATTGTTTTCCAACAGCTACTTCCCATTTGATAATATCAAAACTGTTTTTTTCTTCTTCTGATAGCTTTTCATAATCAAGTTTGGAAAGTTCTGTTTCATATTTATCAAAAAAGTTAGCTTGCTCTTTTCTGAAACTATCGGTCATTTCAAAAACTAACTGCCCATTATAATCATTTTGCCCATTAAGAGTCGCATCTAAAGGATTTAGGAGATTTTTTTCGTGAAAATAGTTTTTGGTTAAGGCTGCAAAATCACTACTTTTTGTTTCTGATTTGCATTGAATAAAAAGAAAACTCAAAGAAATTAGAATTCCGAATAAGATTGTTTTTTTCATATTGTTTCTATTTTGAATTATAAAAGTATTGAATTTATCCGTGATAAACTCTTGAAAATACAATTTTGCCATCTTTTATTTCTAAAACTTCGGCAACAAGCATATCTTCTTCGTTCTCAACTCTACGGATATATTCCATAAAAACACGATTTTCATTGGCGGTTAATGATGTAACTTTATAATTTAATGTTGGCAATCTATCAAAAGCATCTTGCCACCAATCTCTTAAAGCATTTTTGCCTTTAATAAGTCCGTCGGTTTCTGGTTTTCGTATTTTTAATTTTGGACTAAAATGTTCGGCATTGTCATCATATAAAGCTAGTAATTGTTCCAGATTGTGAGCATTAAAAGCATCAAACCATTTGAAAGCAATTGATTGATTTTGTTGTTCTGTCATTCTTTTTTGTTTTAAAAAATAAATCCCAAACAGCTATTTGGGATTAGATTATAATAGAATAGTTTTGGAAAACTACATATTCTTCAAATTTATAATTTCTTGTTCTGTTAGCAAACGCCAGTTACCACGTGGAAGATTTTTCTTGGTTAAACCTGCAAACGAAACACGGTCAATTTTTAAAACATCATACTTGAAATGTTCAAAAATAGAACGTACTACTTTGACATTAGAAGTTCTTAACTTAATTCCGATTTCAGTTTTTGGTTCTTTTTCTATATAACTTACTTCTTCAACTGCTAGTCTGTGATTGTCGATAGTTACGCCACCCGAAATTTTTTCTAAATCCTCGTATTTTAGATTTTTATCTAAAGAAACTTGGTAGATTTTAGCCGATTTTTGATTTGGAAGACTAAATTTTCTAATCATATCGGTATCGTTGGTAAATAATAACAAACCCGTTGTGTTTTTGTCCATACGTCCAACTGGAGCGATTTTGGCATTGGTTGAACCTTTAACTAATTCAAAAACATTGCGGTTTTCACCAAATTCATCTTCGGCTGTTGTAAATCCTTTAGGTTTATTTAGTAAAATATACACTTTCTTCTCTGGTGTAATCGTTACACCGTCAAAGTTGACAACATCGGTTAGTTTTACTAGATATCCCATTTCTGTAACAGGAACACCATTTACCTTTACATTTCCTGATTGAATGTAAATATCGGCATCACGACGCGAACACACGCCAGAATTTGCGATGTATTTATTTAGACGGATTTCGTCTTTTTCTTTTTGACGTTTTGGTGCTTGGTTAGGTTTTTTCTCCTTTTTAGCTTCAACTTCTAACTCTGCTTTCGTTTTCGGTTTTGCTTTTTTTGGACCTTGCGCACGTTTTGCCATTGCAGGCTTAGGCTTATTGGAACTTGGTCTGGAACCACCACGTTTGTTTCCTCCTGAATTATTCATAATACTTAATTTAACTTCTCAATTGAAAAATTTCAATGAGTTTACAAAGATAGGTTTTATTGTTGAAAGATTATTAGAAGCAATAAATGATGATAAATAATCTATTTTAAAGTTTATTTAATAGCTTTTCGCCATTCCAAAGTACAGATGGGTCGATTAGGATTATGCAAAAAACACCTGCTACAATAATTAGTTTTAACAAGTTATGAAGTTGGTTGTATTCTTCTTTAGTATTTGATTTTGAAAGTTTTACTCCAAATAAAATTAGTAGAATTAAACAGATGTAAAAATAAATATCCATGTAGCCAACATCATAAAGATTGACTAAAAAATATATTGGAATTAGGGTTGAAATAACTAAAAAATTGATGCTTTTTTTTGAAAAAGATTCTCCATAAACAATTGGAATTGTGGAGTATCCATTGGCTAAATCGCCTTTTAGATTTTCTAAATCTTTTATCATTTCGCGAATAAGAATGATGATAAAAAGAAAAGTTGCGTGTGCAAAAATTACTTCGTAAACGTTTTTGTAATACAACAAAATGGCAAAGAATGGTAAAACAGCTAAAAATGAAGCCATTAGATTACCAATAAAAGGTTGTTTTTTTATTTTGTGTGAATAAAACCAAATTAAGAAAATATAAACCGAAAAAAATAGAACAGCACGCCAAGAAACAAAAAAGGCAATGAAAAAAACGAGAAAATTTAATGTAAAATAAACTTGCAATTTTGTTTTTTGACTTACTAAACGGTCCAATTTGGATTTGTTTGGACGATTAATTAAGTCTTTTTTGCTGTCGTAAAAATTGTTAATGATATAACCAGAAGCAATAGTAAGACTTGAGGCTAAAACAATTATAAAAAGATTGAAATCAAGTATTATACTTAGTGCTCTTTTTTCTGGCGCTAAGATAAAGATGGCAGACAGATACTGAGCCAACACAATTATGGGTATATTGTAACCTCTAACCACAGAAAACATACTGATAATTTTCATTATAGTAAGTTTGGTTTGTCGGTTGAGCATGACGATTTAATTAGAATTGGTAAACAACCTCTAATTTGTAATCTTTGAGTGATTTTTTAGCTTTTTCCAAATCTTCAGTAAAACCTAAAATATAGCCACCACCACCTGAACCACATAGTTTTAGGTAGTAATCGTTGGTATCGATACCTTGTTGCCAAATTCCGTGAAATTGTTCAGGAATCATTGGTTTAAAGTTATTTAGCACTACTTTAGAAAGTTTTTTGGTGTTAGAAAACAATGATTTCATATCGCCGCCAAGGAAGTTTTCTACACAAGCATCGGTATATTTAATAAATTGTGATTTTAACATGGTACGAAAACCTTTATCCTTCAAATTTTCCATAAAAATATTGACCATTGGAGCGGTTTCGCCAACAATTCCAGAATCTAACAAGAAAACGGCTCCTTTTCCGTTGGCGCTTTGTGAAGGAATTCCAGTTGCTTCGATATTATCTTTTGAATTGATAAGAATAGGAATACTCAAATAGCTGTTTAAAGGATCAAGTCCAGAACTTTTCCCATGAAAAAAAGATTCCATTTGAGAGAAAATGGTTTTTAATTGTAATAGTTTTTCTCTAGTAAGATTTTCTAAAACAGTGATTTTGTCTTGGGCATATTTATCATAAATAGCAGCAACTAATGCGCCACTACTTCCAACTCCATAACCTTGGGGAATACTAGAATCAAAATACATGCCGCGCTCAACATCGCTTTTTAAAAGTTCTAAGTTGAACGTTACCAAAGAGGGCTGCTCAGTTTGCAATTGCGCTAAATAGGCAACGAATTTTTGTAAACTTCGATTTGATTTTATAGCTTCATCAGATGGGTTTTTGTCAACCTTTAATGCGCCATTATAGAAATTATAAGGAATGGATAAACCTTTAGAATCTTTGATAATTCCGTATTCTCCAAAGAGTAATATTTTTGAGTAAAATAATGGTCCTTTCATATTCTTATTTTAGAAAAGCTAAGTTATATTTTTTTTGCACCAAAACCAATTTCGTCACAAATATACTGACCATTTTGACAATAGCCAACTAATTCGTTCTTAATAAATTGCAAAACGTTGTCTTTATCGTTTTCGGGATACAAAACATGCACATTGGCACCAGCATCTAGCGTGAAGCAAACTGGCGTTTTGGTTTCGTCTCTGAACTTCCAAATTTTATTGATTATTTCTAATGTATTGGGTTTCATTAGAATAAAATAAGGCATTGACGTCATCATCATAGCATGCAAAGTCAAGGCTTCACTTTCGACTAAAGCAATGAATTCGACTAGATTTCCAGATTCTAAAACGGTTTTTATTTTTGACACATTTTCATTTGCTTGTTCAAATCTTCTTTCAGCATAAGGATGATTGTGCATTAAATCGTGTCCAACGGTGCTTGAAACTTGTTTTTCGCCTTTGTCAACCAATAAAATTGTATCTTGATAATTCTTAAAATTTGAATGTATTGCTGAATTAAACTCGACTCCATACAAATTAGAACTTTCCGAAACTTGTGAATGATTTCCCCAAACTACAACATTTCCTTTTACACTTCTACATGCACTTCCTGAACCTAATCTTGCCAAAAAAGAAGCTTTTTGATAAAAATAAGCATCCGTCATTTCTGGATATAGGAGTTTTTCCAAACTCATAATATTCATTGCCAAAGCTGCCATTCCGGAAGCAGAAGAGGCTATTCCTGAACTATGTGGAAAGGTATTAGAAGTATCAATTGTAAAATGATAATCGTTTATATAACTACAATATTTTTCAATTCGAAGAAAAAAATGATTGATTTTAGGTACAAATTCTTTTTTATATTCACCTTCATACAAAATATCGAAAGTAAAATTACCGTCAATCGTCTTTTTGAAGTCAACTTTAGTAGTTGTTTTACAATTGTTTAAGGTAAAACTTATTGACGGATTTGCAGGAATTTGGTTTTCTTTTTTTCCCCAATATTTTACAAGAGCAATATTACTTGGCGCACTCCATTGAAAACTTCCTTTTTCGATAAAGGTTGAGGATAAGTTGGCTATAAAATCTTTTTCTGAAAACATCGATTTGAAAATTTACACAAATATACTTTTTTTGAAGGATATGATGTTTATGTTAATTTGTATCTTTGAGAATAATTTAACATCTGTATATGGAGCTTAATAAGTATAGTAAGATTACTGTAATGGTTGCAACTTGTTTAGCGGTTGGCTATTTTTCAAGTATGGCAACAATGGCGAGTGTCAAAACATGGTTTCCTATGTTGGTCAAACCTGTTTTTAATCCTCCTAGTTGGGTATTTGCACCTGTTTGGAGTATGCTATATATTATGATGGCTATCGCAGCAGGATTGGTTTGGAATCGTTTTGAACATCAAAAAGAAGAAGTTAGAAGAGCATTACTTTTCTTTGCTATTCAACTCGCATTAAACGCTTTGTGGTCTATTTTATTTTTTGGGTTACGAAATCCATTTTTAGCACTTATAGAAATTGCTTTATTATGGTTGATGATTTATGAAACGTACCATAAGTTTGACAAAATTGATAAAATTGCTGGTTATTTATTTATTCCATATATAGCTTGGGTGAGTTTTGCCATGATTCTCAATGGAAGCATTTGGTGGTTGAATCAATAGTTTATTATTCAATAATTAATTTTTTGGTAGTTTTACTTGAATCATTATTCTCCATTTCGACAATATAAACTCCTTTACTTACATCTGAAACATCAATTGAAACATCATTTGAATTAATCTCTTTAAGAAATTTAATTTCTTTACCTAACAAATCAAGAATTTTTAAAGAATATAGTTTAGCATTAGATTGATTAATCTTGATTGTTATATTGTCTTTTGCGGGATTTGGAGAAAAACTTATTTTTTCATCTTCAAATTCGGTTGTGTTTAAAGAAGCACTACTAAAACTAGTCGCTCTAATGAATAATGCAGAATCAAACAAGTTATCGGCTACATTAGCGATTGCAAATTTAATATGATACGTTTGTCCGGGTTGAACAGTTGAGTTTGCTGCTATCTCGGTTGTAAATCCATCATATTGAATTGTCGTTTGTGTATTTACAACATTATTAACATAATAATTACAATTTATACAAGGACCTGTATTCGTAGTTCCATTGTTAAGATTGTTCATAGAAACAAAAATGTTACCTGTGTTTGAGGATGGTAATGTTGCCATGTTTTTTGCGTTCATGCTAAAAGGACCTACAATTCCAGGTCCGCTCAAAAAAACCCCAACAACATCATTGAATGATGAAGTTGAATATTCTGGATATTCTTCGGAAGCAAATACAAAATTAAATGCTATATTTCCTGAAACTGGTATAAAATCAAATTCTAAAGATGCCGTGTTTCTTACTGTTCCTGTAGAAAGCTGAGCCAAGTCTACATCTGCAATGTAAGGAGTTGAAGTTTGATTTGTAAATCCATTGGAGTTGTTTGGCCCATAAGCTGCTATTGTTTTTCCAGTTGACAAAATTACACCTTGTGTCATTCCAATATTTGTAGGATTCACACCTGTTGAAAAACTGCTAATTTGGTCTTTCGCTGCAAGAGGATTACTTATTCCATTAAATTTAATATTTGATACAGTAACTCCCGACCCGACAAGTGTATTTTGGACAACCTGCGAAGGTGTTTGTGTAGTATTTATGATAAGTTGTGCATTGGAAAATCCTATATTTAACAATAGTATGGCTATAATGTATCCTTTTTTCATTTTTTAATTTTTTTCAAATATAGTCGATTTTAAATTATTTATAAAAGTTATATCGCATTAGCCAAAATAAATCCGCCAGTCCAAGCATTTTGAAAATTAAAGCCGCCCGTTATAGCATCAATGTTTAGAATTTCTCCTGCGAAATAAAGATTTTCATGCAGTTTGCTTTCCATAGTTTTGAAGTTAATTTCTTTTAAATCAATTCCGCCAGCTGTTACGAACTCTTCTTTGAAGGTACTTTTACCATTTACTTGAAATTCACCATTTGTTAATTGACCTGCTAAACTGGTTAGTTGATTTTTGGATAAATCTGCCCATTTAGTTTCTTCCGAAATAGTTGATGCTAAAACCAAACTTTCCCAAAGTCTGTTAGGTAATTCAAACGGCGATTTTTTAGAAACTGCTTTTTTAGAATGTTCTTGTTTTAGTTCTTTTAGTTTTTCGATAGTTTCTTCAACAGTTAAATCGTTTAACCAATTGACTTGCAAAACAAATTGATAGTTTCTATCGAATAATTCTCTTGCTCCCCAAGCCGAAAGTCTAAGAATCCCTGGGCCAGACATTCCCCAATGGGTTATTAATAATGGTCCAGAAGCTGAAAGCTTAGTATTCTTTACTTTGACAGATGCTAATGCCGACAAACCCATTAAATCATTAATCCGTTTATCTTTGATATTAAATGTAAACAATGATGGAACAGCAGGAACAATAGAATGTCCAATCTCTGCAAGCATTTCCCAAATTTTTGGGTTGCTTCCTGTTGTCATGACTATTTTTTGGCAAGAATACGTTTGATTAGTGGTGTCGACTTTCCAATAATTTTCTGCTTTGTATACGGATTGTACACTTTGACCTGTTAGGATGTCGATTCCTAATTTTTGTGTTGTTTTTAAAAAACAATCAATAATGGTTTGCGATGAATCGGAAATGGGAAACATTCTTCCATCGTCTTCAATTTTTAATTCGACGTCATGTTTTTCAAACCATTCAATCGTATCGCCAGAGCAAAATTGATGAAAAGGGCCGCGCAATTCTTTTTCGCCACGAGGGTAAAACTTTACTAATTCATTGGGGACAAAACACGCATGAGTAACATTACACCGTCCGCCACCAGAAACTCTAACTTTGGAAAGCACTTCTTTTCCACGTTCGAGAATGGCTACTTTTAATTTTGGTTTTTTCTCAACAATATTGATTGCTGTAAAAAAACCTGCTGCACCACCACCAACAATTATAATATCGTATTTTGAGTTCATTTTTTTAAATCTTTGTCTACCTACTGTAAATCTATGCGTTCTTTGTGGTTATATTCTATCAGGAAAATCAGAAATTATTCCATCAACTTGTAACGATTTTACAAAGGTAATGTCTTCTTTAGAATTTATTGTCCATGGGAAGATTTTAAATCCATTCTGAATCATTGCTTGACAATTTTCTGGGTTCAATAATTTGAAATATGGATTTATAGAATAGGCATTTATTTTTTTAGCGAAAACAACAGCATTTTCTATAGAATCTTCGGTTAAAACGCCAAGTAAAATTTCTCTTGCTTGAGTATGACAAAGTTGCAAAACTTCCCAATTAAAACTTGAAATTTGAAACAAATTAAGATCCCAATGTTTATCTGAAATATAGTTTTGAACTAATTCTATAACACATTTTGATGCATTGGCGTCTTTAATTTCTATATTGACAAAACAAGTTTTAGCAATTAAATCAAGAACATCGGTTAATATTGGGATTCCAAGTTTTTTCAGTTCTACTGAAGAATAATCTTTTACAAAGCCTTTTCCAGAAGTTGTTCTGTTTATAGTTTCATCGTGAATTACTACAATCTTTCCGTCAGACGATAAATGGACATCTAATTCGACACCATCAACTCCTAGTTCTATTGCTTTTTCAAATGAAGCTAGAGTATTTTCAGGAACATACCCTTTTGCTCCACGATGACCAATTTTTTTCATAAATCAAATGTAAAAAAAACGTCCCATTTTAATGAGACGTTTGACTTTATTCTTTTATCAAAATATAATATTGCCAAGGGTTTAAATTAATCTTTTGGTCTTTTAGAAAAGTAATTTTTTTACCTGTCATATAATTTATATAATTTCCTTCTATTTTGACAGTTGCTAATTGAGATGTATTCGTTAAATTGGCTAGATAAGTGACTTTTGCTTTATCTTTATGTCTTTCGAAAGCAAGGATTTTGGCATCATTGCTTGTAGAAATCCTAGTGTATTTTGAGGCGTGTTTTCCGCCATTAAGTGCATTATTTTCATTTTTAAGTTTACCTAATTTTACTCTCCAATCCCATTGTTTTCCTTTGGTTTTTGGAATAGAATCTTTTTCAAAAAACTTCAAGCTGTGATCCAGTCCGTACTCATCACCACTATATATTAGTGGCATTCCAGGAGTTAAATAAGATAATGCCGTCATCGCTTCTTCGGCGTTTCCTAAACGGCTTTTCATGGTTCCATTCCAAGAATTTTCATCGTGGTTGTCAACAAAATTCATTAAAATATCATTTGTTTCATATTTTTTAGTAACGACATCCATCAGTTTATCCCAATCGGAAACATTTTTTTTGCCTTGAGCTATGTCATTCATGGTGTGATGTCCATCCCAGTTGTAACACATGTCAAATAAATTTGCTTTTAACAACTCTGGTTCCCATGCTTCGGCTAGCATAAAAATGTTTTTTTCCTTGCGAAGTTCAGGAATTGTTTCTTGCCAAAAATCGGTTGGTACATTCCCTGCAACATCGCAACGAAAACCATCAACATTTTCATTTTTTATCCAATACATCATATCTCTTTTCATTGCATTGCGAAGATCTTTGTTATCATAATTAAGATCGGCAACATCAGTCCAACCCCAAGATTTTCCTGTTTCGGGATTTATAGGATCAATAATTTCACCTTTATCATTGTGAGTGTAAAATTCAGGGTGCTGTTTTATCCAAATATGGTCCCAACCTGTATGATTTGGAACCCAGTCTAAGATTACATAAATACCATTTTCATGAGCAGTTTTTACAAGATTTCTAAAATCTTCAATCGTGCCAAATTCGGGATTTACATTTGCAAAATCAGAAACCGCATAATAGCTTCCTAAATATTTTGATTGTTCCGCAACAGGCATTTCTGATGCAAATTTACTATTATCACCACCAGTTGCTTTCCTTTTGGTTTGAGATATTGGAAAAATAGGCATGACCCAAATCACTTTTACTCCCAATTCTTTAAGTTGTGGAATGTCTTTTGTAAAGGCATTAAAACTACCTTCAGGAGAATATTGACGAATGTTTACTTCATAAATAACTGCATTTTCTTCTACATTAGGTTGAAAAGCTGCAATTTGTTCTTTTCCATCTGATAAAATTGTCTTTTCTACTTTTTCTTTTTTGCAGCTGAGTAGCGCTGTAAGGACTAATGTTACTAAAAATATTTTTCTCATCTTTTACAGTTTTTCGATTAATAATATGGTGTTGGGTGTTTCTATATTTACTTTTCCTTTGGTAACAATCCCTTCTTTTCCTGAATAAAAATCTTTCACTTTTGTTCCGTTCTCAAAAATAGTTCCAACAGAAATTTCTTTTTTTCCTATAGGCAGATCTATACCAACTACTACTTTATCTGTATAATTCTCATTAGAATAAACTCTGCTAAAGACATAGGGTAGATTTGAAATTTGGTTGTGAAGTCCAGCACCAACCGATGGATGATTTTTCCTAAATTGTCCTAGTTTTTGCCAATGATTTAATAGTTTGAGTGTTGTTTTATTCGTTTTCAAATCGTCCCAATTCATTTTAGACCTTAATGTCGCGTCGCCTTTTGTGCCTTCAATTTCTAGTGATCGGGCTAATTCATCACCATAATAGACTTGCGAAATACCGGGTGCTAAAAGTAATTTTGTTGCTGATTCAAATGTTTTTTCACGTTTTTTATCATAAGGCCAACCATCGTCATGTGAAGTTACATAATTCATAACTGTTTTGCCTTTTAAATCTTTTTGTAAAATAGTTGAATATCTTGAAAATAATTCTTCATAATTCATTTTGGCTTCATTTCTAAAATCAAAATTGATTAAACCTGAGAAGCCATTGGCAAAATAATCTACTTTTTTATCTCCAAAATCATATACTCTTTTGTTTCCAATAGTGTAACCATATACTTCTCCAACCATAAAAAAGTTATTGTTATCTAGTATTTTGTTAGGGTTTTTCATTTTATATTCTGCAAAAGCAACATCACACACTTTCTTAAAATCTGCCCAAACATCTTCGGTTGTATGCTTTGCTGTATCGACACGATAACCATCAATTCCGTAATCCAGAATATAATCTGAAAGCCATTTCATGATATAATATTTTGGAGCTCTAGGGTATCCTGTTTTTATAAAAAAAGCATTTAGCTCTGCCATTTCTTCTTCATAACGACCTTCTTTTTCCCATTTTTGAACTAAAAAAGGAGGCAATTCAACCGCTTGATTGCTTTCGGTTTTAACATCGGGAAGGTTTTCTACCAATGTGCAAGCAATTGTGTTTTCGTAATTACTGTATTGACATTTTGGCGAAGTTCTTACCCAATCACTTGGATAAGCAGTATCTTCTGGTGTAACTGGCCCTGTATGGTTAATTACGGCATCTAGCATTATTCTGATTCCTTTTGCATGTGCTTTTTCTACTAATTCAGCCAAATCTTTTTTGGTGCCGAAATTGGGGTCTAATGCACTCCAATCTCTTGTCCAATAGCCATGAAAGCCATAGGAAAAGCCAGTTCCTTCGTCGACGCCATCGTGAATTTGTTCCACAATAGGTGTCATCCAAATTACATTGATTCCTAGATTGGAAAAGTAACCTTCGTCTAATTTTTGAATAATACCACGAATATCACCACCTTCAAAACCGCGTAATTTGCCTGTAGGCTTGTTTCTGTCATAGTTTAAATCATTGGCTTTATTTCCATTATTAAAACGATCTGTCAACAGAAAATAGACATTGGCACTTTCCCAAACGAAAGGTGTTTTGGATTTTTCTGTTTTAATTTCCTTAGTAGATTTGCAACTGGAAAATAATGCAAGAATTGCAATGAGAAATAACTTTTTACTCATACTATTTGGTTTTTTGAAAATTTTCAATATGTGATTTCACGACAACTATTTACCAAACATAAATTCGATAGGGATATCGATTCGTTTTTGCCATGAGGCTTCTGAATGATTTTCTCCTTCAAATTTTAAGTTTTTATAATTTTCTTTTTTGTAACCTTTGGACATTAATATCTCATCTACACGATATTCATATTTTATATAATCGGCATCGAGGGTTTCTGTTCCGTAATCGAAATATATTTTATGCTTGCTTGAATTGGGCATTTTTTTTGCCATGTAAGCAAAAAAACTTTCTGGTATAGGATTGTTTGCAAACTCACGAAATCCAATCCAATGAGTTGATAAGCAAGAAGCTTTGCTAAAAACTTTAGGGTATTCACAGATAGCATACATCGATATTAATCCACCCATGCTTGAACCCATAATTGCAGTATGTTTTGCATCTGTGTAAACAGAATAGTTCTTATCAATAAAAGGTTTGACCTCTTTAACTATAAATTTTAAATAGTTGTCTGAGTTTATTTTATCTGCTGACCAATCCATGTTGAGTTTTTTTGCTTGAATTTCTATTTCATCTTGCTGATTTTTAGTAAGGGATTTATATGGCTTTTTGGGGTATAAATCGGTGTGACGAAGGATTGGAATATTCCAAATAGCGACAACAATTATATCATCAATTTTATTTTCAAGATTTAATTTTGAAACTACTTCATCCACTTTCCATTCTTGCTTGTTCCAAGTTGAACTTCCATCAAATAGCATTTGTCCATCGTGCATGTATAACACATTATATTTTTTGCTGTTTGAATAATTTGTTGGTAACCAAACATCAACTGGTCTTGGTTTAACATACTTTGAAGGAAAACTATCTATACGATATAGCATTCCTTGAAATTTTTCGGAATCGATGAGTTGATAGCTCTCTATTTTATGTTGAGCAAATGAGAAAGATGCAATTAATAAGATGAAAAGTAATTTTTTCATTTTAGTTTAATTCTAGAATTAAAACTGATTTTCCTTCAAGTTCAATATCTTTTTTTAAATCAAATAATTTAGCTGTGAAAACATCTTTTCCTAATTTATATTCTTTGATGTTTTCTTGAAATCTTGTTGTTTTTATTGCTTGTTTTTCGGTATTGTTATTTAGTATAACCATTACGCTTTCTTTTATGTTATGTCTGTAATAAACATAAACATTGTTTTCTGGAATATAGTGTGTTGTTTTTCCTGAATGAATTACTTCTTTATGTTTTCTCCAATTGAATAATTTTGAAGTGAAATCAAAGAATTTTTGTTGTTCGGCTGTTCTTCCTGATTTTGTAAATGCATTGGTGGTATCGTCGTTCCATCCTCCTGGAAAATCTCTACGAATATCTCCATCACCTACGCTTTTACTTCCACTCATTCCGATTTCTGAACCATAATATAATTGTGGAATCCCACGAATTGTTGCTAGTAATGTCATGGCCATTTGATATTTACTAAAGTCATTTTTGTATATATTATTGAAACGATCGGTATCATGATTTTCTGCAAAAACTAATATGTTATTACTATTAGGGTACATAAAATCATTTGTGAAATTTTCATAAATCTTTACCATTCCTTTGTCCCAACTAGCTTTGTCTTCACTAAAAACGCCGCTATTTATAGCATCATGTAATGTAAAATCCATTACACTAGGCAAATTGGAATTAAAGCTTTCTATTGCCCCAATTTTGCTGTCTTTTTGCCAGTAAGCCATTTGTGCTTGGTTGTGCATCCATACTTCTCCAACAATATTAAAATTTGGATACTCATTTGTAATGGCTTTTGTCCATTTTGCAATTCCTTCTTTATCATTATAAGAATAAGTATCGACTCTAAAACCATCTAAATCGGCATATTCTATCCACCAAATAGCGTTTTGAATTAAATAATTTAAAACCAAAGGATTTGATTGATTCAAATCGGGCATCGATTTTACAAACCATCCGTCCATGCACATTTTTGTATCTATTTCTGATGCATTTGTATCAAATTGGGTTGTCATTCTGTAGTTAGTTTGTGCATATCCAGGAAATTGATGAATCCAATTATAAGTTGGTAAATCGTTCATCATCCAATGCTTATATCCCCAATGATTGGTTACATAATCCATGATGTTTTTCATGCCTCGTTTGTGCAATTCCGAACTTAAACGTAGATAATCTTCATTGGTGCCAAAACGAGCATCTATTTTGTATACATCAGACTGTCCGTAAGTGTGATATGAACCTTTTTCATCATTGTCTTCACATAATGGTGTCGGCCAAACTGCAGTTACTCCTAATTCTTTTATATAATCGAGGTTTTTTATTATTCCTTCGATGTCACCACCATGACGACCATCTTTATTATTTCGATTCCCTTTTTCAATTAGATTTTTATCAGAGTCATTGTTCGGGTTTCCGTTGGCAAATCGGTCTGACATTATTAGGTATATTAAGTCAGAACTATCAAAACTTTTTCTGTTTTTGGAGTTTTCTTTTCTTGACTTGAGAGAATATTTTTGAGTAATTGTTTTGTTTTTGTTTTTAAATGTGAAAACAAAATCTTGAGCTATAGTATTTTTGGTATCAACAGTAACAAAGACGTAGTTAGGGTTTTCTGTTTTTTGAATACCTTTAATAACAATACCATTAGAAACTGAAACATCATTTTGAGCAATATTCTTCCCATAAAACATGATTTGAACTTCTGAATGGTTCATATCACTCCACCAAAATGGTGGTTCTACTCTATCAATCTGCGCGAATGATATGGATGTAATTAGTAAAAAAAAATAGATTTTTTTCATTTGGTTTTTTGGTTTAATCATTTAAGGCATATAAGTTCATTTAAGTTTCTCTTATATGCTCCTATATGCCTTTATGATTGATTTTTATTATTTTATTATACCGTTACCAAACTATTTGGCTCAACTAAAACTTCTTTTCCATTTACAAAAACTGAAATTTCTTTGTTGCCTTCAAGTGAGAATGTAGTATCATTTTGATGAACCGAGATTTTTAAAATCTGATTTCTAAAGTTGATTTTAAAAGAATATGCTTTCCATTCTTTTGGAATTCTTGGTTCGAAATGTAAAGTGTCATTTTTTACACGCATTCCGCCGAAACCTTCCACAATACTCATCCAAGTCCCTGCCATTGATGTAATATGACAACCTTCTTCTACTTCTTTATTGTAGTCATCTAAATCTAAACGAGAAGTTCTTAGATAAAAAGTGTATGCTTGCTCCATTCTTCCCAGAGTTGCAGCCTGAATTGAGTGTACACATGGAGAAAGCGAACTTTCATGAACAGTAAATGGTTCATAAAAATCGAAATGTTTTTCTAGTTGTTCTTTGGTAAAATGGTCTTCAAAGAAGTAAAATCCTTGTAATGTGTCTGCTTGTTTTATATAGGGAGAACGGAGTATTCTATCCCATGACCATTTTTGGTTAATTGGGCGTTGATTTTTGTCTAAATCGTGTACTTTTACCAATTCCTTATCTAAGAAACCATCTTGTTGTAAATAAACACCATATTGCTCTGAATAAGGCAAATAGATATTATTTGCGACATCTTTCCAATGCGCAATTTCTGCAACATCAAGATTTACTTTATTCATTATTCTGTCGTAGTCAGATGCATATTCTTTTTGAACCTTATTGATTTGTTCAATGGCATAATCAATACACCATTTTGCTAAATAATTGGTATAGAAATTATTATTTACATTGTTTTCATATTCGTTTGGTCCAGTAACACCTAAAATTACATATTGATTTCTGTAAGTTGAATAGGTAGCTCTTTGGTGCCAAAAACGTGCAATACCTATTAGCACTTCTAATCCTTTTTCGGGAATATATGAGTAATCACCTGTGAATCTATGGTAGTTGTATATCGCAAAAGCAATTGCTCCATTTCTGTGGATTTCTTCAAATGTAATTTCCCATTCGTTATGACATTCTTCACCATTCATGGTAACCATTGGATATAGAGCAGCGCCATTTTTGAAACCTAATTTACTGGCGTTTTCGATAGCTTTATCTAATTGATTGTATCTGTAAGTCAATAAATTTCTTGCGACTTGTTGATCTTTGGTTGCCATGTAAAAAGGAATGCAATATGCCTCAGTATCCCAATATGTAGAACCTCCATATTTTTCACCAGTGAATCCTTTTGGCCCAATATTTAAACGCGAATCTTTCCCTAGATAAGTTTGATTTAATTGAAAAATATTGAATCGAATACCTTGTTGTGCTTTTACATCGCCATCAATAGTTATATCACTCATTTCCCAAATTTTTGCCCAAGCTTGTTTTTGGCTTTCAATTAAATTTGGATAACCAATTTTCAAACCTTCAGAAATTACGTTTTGAGCGGCAATTTGAGTATTTTCATGATTTAATGAAACGGTATACCCTCCTAACTTTTGAATTGTAGCGACTTGTTCTCGTTTTACATCAACCTCGTATGAAAACTGTATTTTTTCGTTGTTCTTTTCTACTTTTGTTGGAATGGCATTTATGTTTAATCCTTCAAGCAAAATAGTATTTTGCATAAAAGTGGTTGCGGTAAAATGGGTTTTAAATGTTCGTGCTGTAACAAAGGCTTCATTTTTTGAATGTTCTACATTCAACGGTTCCCAAAATTTTTCTTCCCAGTTGGCATCTTCGTTGTGAACGCCTGCATCAACATATGGTTTGAAACTAATTTTGGCATCACCGTTTAATGGTGTTATTTCATAATTGATTACACCTAATTCATCTAAATCTAGTGAAAGAAATCGAGTTACTTTTACCGAAATGTTCAAACCATTTTGCATTATAGCTTGAAAAGAACGATAGTAGATTCCTTCACTCATGTTCAATTCACGTTTGAAATTAGATACCGATTGGCATTTTGCTAAATCTAAAATTTCGTTGTTTATTTCGATATCAATTCCAATCCAATTTGGAGCATTTAATACTTTTGCAAAATATTCTGGATAACCGTTTTTCCACCAACCTACTTTTGTTTTATCAGGATAATAAATTCCTGCTATGTAACTTCCTTGAAATGTTTTACCTGAATAATACTCTTCAAAATTGGCACGCTGTCCCATAGCACCATTTCCGATACTGAATAAACTTTCTGACGATTTTACTCTTTCTGTATCAAATCCTTCTTCAATGATGGACCAATTGTCTGCTTTTATATAATCTTGGTTCATTTTTATTTTTTTTAAAACGTTTCTGGTTTCAAGCTTCAGGTTAAGTCAAACTGAAACTTGAAACTAAAATTAATTTATCAACGAGTCTATGAAAGAAACATCAATAAATGTAAAATCTTTAAATATATACTTGGCTTCATGTAGTGTTGCAGTTTCTCCTATTCCAACGCTTATCATTTGAGCGCTATTTGCGGCTTGAATTCCTGCAACAGAATCTTCAAAAACAATTGAATTTTTATTAATTATGTTTAATTTTCTTGCTGCTTGTAAAAAAACTTCTGGATCAGGTTTTGCATTTGTAACATCATTTCCGTCAACTATTGCATCAAACAGGTTTAGTATTCCCGTTTTTTCCAAAATAGGTCGAGCATTTTTACTTGCAGAACCCAATGCTATAAGCTGATTTTTATCTTTTAAATAATGTAAAACAGGAAGTACTCCTGGTAAAATTTCGCTTTCATCAATACCTACCAAATAAGATAGATAATCTTCATTTTTTTGAATAAGCCATTTGTTTTTATCTTCCTGAGTGGCTTGGATTCCTCCAAGTTCCAATATGATATCCAAAGAACGAACGCGGCTTACTCCTTTCAATTCTTCGTTATGTTCGGGTGTAAATTCGATTCCTAGTTCTTGAGCCAATTTTTGCCACGCCAAAAAATGGTATTTTGCTGTGTCAACAATTACCCCATCAAGGTCGAATATGAATGCTTTTTTTGACATTATTTTGTATCTACTTTGTCTTTAACTTTAATTACCAAAAATGCGGCTATAATAAAACTGACTCCGCTCATGACAACGGCATATATTGCATGGTCTCCATAAACATATTTTACTAAAGGACCTCCAATTAAGGCATTTACGATTTGTGGAATAACAATGAAAAAATTAAAAATCCCCATGTATACTCCCATTTTTTTGGGTTGAATTGAACCTGCCAAAATTGCGTAAGGCATTGCTAAAATACTAGCCCAAGCAAATCCGACAAGAACCATTGAAAAAATTAATGCTTCTTTATTAGGCATGAAATACATAGAAATTAATCCTATTCCTCCAAGAATTAGTGATAAAGCATGGGTTTTTCTTCTTCCAATTTGCTTAGCAATATAGGGTAATGCAAAAGCTACAATAGCGGAAACTAAGTTGTAAACACCAAATATAATACCTACCCAATCACCAGCCGATTGAAATTGAGGGCTTTTTGTATCATCAATACCTAAACCATAAATATGTTGTGCAATTGCAGGTGTTGTAAAAACCCACATTCCAAACAAGCCAAACCAAGAGAAAAACTGTACCCAGCTTAGTTGGCGCATAGTTGCTGGCATTTTCGCGAAATCTGAGAAAATGTCAGTTAGCTTTGACTCTTTAACTGGTTCTCCCATTGCTTCTAAATGTTCCTTTTCGTCACTGAACTTTGCTAATTCTTGAGGCGAATACTCCTTGGTTGTAAAAATGGTCACTAAAATAGAGCCTACAAGAATTATTGCACCAATTATGAAAGAATAAATTAGATTTTGAGGAACTGCTGAAGTTTTTGTTGCTAAATTGCTAATTCCAAACCAATTGTTTAATACATAAGGTAGCCAAGAACCAACT
>CAZLEU010000047.1:0-19782 GCA_964558625.1 uncultured Flavobacterium sp. | reverse complement strand
ATTTAAAAGGAGAAGAAGTTTTTGTTATAGAAGAAAAAAATAACTGGTGCAAAGTTAGTATGGATGAAAAATGGGTTAATAAAAAGTTTTTGAAATTCTAGTTTATAAAAAAAATGAAAAATGGCAAAACCATATTCCGATAATATATCTGATTCCAGAAGAATCGCATTTGAAAAATTAAAAATTGACACCGACAAAAGAGTTATTCTCTGCCTTGATGGAGGTGGAATGCGAGGCATTTTGACAATTCAATTACTAAAAAAACTAGAAGAAGTTGCAGGAATTCCGTGCTATGAATTATTTGATATGGTTGCAGGAACATCTACTGGAGGAATAATTGCTGGATTGATCACAATGGGTTATAGTGCGCAGAAAATTGAAGATAAATATATTAATTTAGTTTCTGAAGTTTTTGATAAAAATCTTCTTGGTGATCGATTTATAAATCCTCCAAAATTTTCCAAAACTAATTATAGAACATTATTAAAAGAAGAAGTCGGCGATATATCACTTGCTAATGCTTGCGCTAAAAATGATATCGATTTATTAATAACTGCACAAGATTTAGCCGCTGCTGAAGAAACATTTTTTTCTTGTTTCAAACAAACAAATGGTAGCCACTATGGCACATATAAAGATGTACTATTAAGAGCCGTTATGGAAGCGACAATGAGTGCGCCAACCTATTTTAATCCTTTGGAAAGATTTGTAGATGGGGGAACTACAACTTATAATAACCCAGTTCTATCTGCCTTTATGGAGGCTGTTTCTTATAGCACTCCCAGAGAAAATATCAAAAATTCAGCCTACCCAATTTCAAAGATTACCTTATTTAGTTTTGGAACAGGTATTTCTAGACAATTTATTAAGCCCGACCAAACCCTTAACCCAAATGGTCCAGATGTCTCATTTTGGTTAAATTGGATTATGACTGCTACAGGACAAGATGCAAGTGCTATGCAAGTAAACACTCTTCGTTCTCCTATGATAAATAAGATTATTGAATTTCGTCGTTTTCAAATTTCTTTGGATCCAGAATCAATTGGAAAAATACCAAACACAAACAATATCGACAAAAAAAAATATAAAGTATCATGGTTACATGACTTAAAAGAAAAAGATTTGAAAGATATTGATATGTCAGATATTACAAAGTTTGATTTGATGAAAGTTATAGGAACTCAAATGGCTGAATATATTATGCAATCAGGTAATGCTTTTACCAAAGATTTAGTTGATGATAAAAAAAATGACTTACTAGTAAAGGCAACGGGGGATATTGTTAGAATCAGAACTCAAATGAGTGATGTAAATTGGTTAGATAATTTTCAAGCATAAAAAAAAATATGTTAATTATAGTAATCTTTTTTATTTAATCCAAAATTATGATAATTTTAAATTATTGTTTTAATATTTTAATAGAAATAAACTGTACAAAAAATTAAATGGTTTAGAGTTCTTTTATTAATGGAAATTAAAAAAACACTCATTGATTTGAGTGTTTAGTTAAGGATATTTAATTTTCATCGTATAAGCAATAACAACTGTTTTCTTTTTGATAAAATCAATTGAATCTACTGTATGGTTATTGTCAAAAAGTTGACCTATTTCAAAGTTTATATACTCTTGAAAACGCATAGGTTCATCGGTAAAATCTTTGAGATAATACCTGTGGTCTTTTTTGGTTATAATTTGAACTTGTTTTAAAGCTCTCATTCTAGCCAAATTTCTCTTGCCTTATCAAACCCGCACCACCTATGATCTTTATCATAGCCTCGAAGTGCTAATTCATAACCGAATGATTCAGTTAAGAGAAGATTTAAACTCTCCAATGATGCGAGATATAGCTTTTATGATGAAGTTTGGTGATAATGACCATGCCTATCAAGGATTTAAAAATTGGGTGATTTCTCTCGGAGAAGAGCATTATCTTAAAGCTAAAAAATCTCCTGCTTATTTATTGACACTAAGTGATGAGAATCTTTTTGTGGTTGGTCAAGCTTATTTTCAGGACTTAAACTTTGTAGCTTCAGGGGCATTTTTTGAAAAAACAGATTTAGATTTTGACGATTGGCATAAAGCATTACAAAATGATATTGATTCATCTCAAAACTGAAAGCTTCCTAAAAAAGAAGATAAATAAAGGGATTAAGATATAGAGAGATAACTCTAATTTAATAACAATTATAAAAGAACAAGACAGAAGGATTACTTTTTTTCTGTCTTCTTTTTTTGTTCTAAAGGGTAAATGCAAATTGGGAAGCCCTATTGCCAAGATGCATTTGAGAAGTTCATTTGAACGGAGCAAACACAATCTTGCCTGCCTGAAAATGTCTTAAAAAATTTTCGACTTGAGACATTTTCAGGCAGTCTCATTTGTCCTAAAAGAAAAGCGACTTAGGACAACATGGAAAAATGTCCTTTAGAGACTATTAAGTATATGTTAATTTTTTGATATAGATATTCGAAATGAAAATACCATTTGATGCGTTAATTTTACTTTTCTTAAATCTTTGTATGAAATTAAAATAGATTTCTACATTTTTATTTAATAAAAGTTTATTCTTACTACGAATTTTGTTAACTTTAACAAATATAAAATGTAATTTTTAACATGTCAAATTATTAAATACACTTTGTCTATATGAAAAAAATAATATTGTTTATTGTGTTTCTTTTCATTACAGACTTATACAGTCAAAAAACAACTAAGATAGATAGTCTAGAGAATGTTATTAAAATTAAAACAGCAACTTTTGAAACGTATAATTTACTTGCATGGGAGTATATTCAAGTAAATCCTGAAACAACAATTTCTTATAATAATTTGTCTAAAAAATATATTAAAAGTAATAAACACAAAGGGCAATATTTAGTTTTGAGTGCTGGTATTAAATCTATGCAAGGTGATTTAGTAGGTAGTGAAAAAGAAGCAAATGAAGGAATAAAATTATCATTAATAGAAAATGATTTTTCCACTATTAGCTCTGGATATAATGTTTTAGCCCGAGTATATTTAATGCAGGGAGATTTTGAAAAAACTGAATTATTCTCTAGTAAAGCATATCATTATGTTTTAAAAACTAATAATCTAAAAAAGATTTTAAGTTCAATCATAAATTATGGCTCCGCATTATCTCAAAATGAAAAAATTGATAAAGGAATTGAAATATATAAAACTGCGGAAAAGTACTTTTATGATGGCTCAGAATATCAAAAAGGACATTTGTATTTTAATTTAGGGAGATTATTCTTTAATAAAGGTGATATAAAAAACGCACTAATATATCTAAAAAAATCTGAAGAACAATTTAGTAAAATTGACAACAACATTAGTGATATTTTCCAAGTTTATAGTACGTATGGAGAGGTTTATACACAATTAAAAGATGAAAAAAAAGCCATGTTCTATCTTGAAAAAGCTAAAACACACTCTAGAAATGAGATTGATAACTCTGATCTTTACTTTATTAAAGCTCAATTATTTTTAAACTTGAACAAACTAGATTCTGCTTTAAAAAACATCAAAGAGGCAATAAAGCTAAATGAAGAATCTCAAAATTACTCAAGATTAGGAGAAGATTATTTACTGTATAGTGATATATTAAAATCTCAAAAACAATATTCCTCTGCCGAAATTTATCTTGAAAAGGCAATAAAATTTTTTAAAGAAAATGATGAGTCAGAAAATTTAAGAATAACCTATGAACGAATTATAACTAATTTTTTTCTTAAAAATAATTTAACAGCATTTTCAAGTAATTTTGATTCATATCTTCAATTAAATAAAGATTTTGTAGATAAAGAAAAAATTAAATCCTTGTATGATTTAAACGAAAAATACAAAACCGCCGAAAAAGAAGCCAAAATAAAAACCCAACAATTACAACTCGAAAAAGAAAAAACAAATAAATATATTGCTTTAGGAGGTATTGGTTTATTAGTGTTATTATCAGCTGGAGGATTTGTTTTTTACAGAAACAAACAAAAGCAAAAAGAAAAAGAATTGCAATTTGAATTAGATAATCTTAATAATGATATTAACGAAATGGAATTGCAAAACCTTAACCAGCAATTAGATCCTCATGAAATTACTAATTTTATAGATAGTATTAGTGATAAAGTATTGAGGCAAGATGCTAAAATGCACGAGCAGTTGATGCTTCTTTGGGACGTTACAAATATTGTTTTAAACCATAAAGATATCACAACTGATATTGATACTGAAATCAAAAATCTTGAAAAATATTTTATGTATCAACAAGAAATAACATATCCAACCTTTGATTATAATATTTCAAATCTAATTTTAAATAGTGATTATAAAATCCCAAGGTTATTGTTGCGAAATTTAGCAAAAAACTCTATTAAACATGGAATAAAAGGAATTAGCGAAAAAGGAAAAATAGATGTTTTGATCCATGAAGATACAAAAAGTGTAATATTACAAGTAGAAGATAACGGAAAGGGATTGACCGATGAGAATATTAAAAAAGGAATTGGAACAAGTACTTACGAAAACATTTTTACTAAACTAAACATAAAAAACAAAGAAAAAGCAACAATTGAAATTATTAATAAAGATAAAGGAGTTGTTGTAAAAGTAAAGATACCAAAAAATTATAGATTTGAAAATTAGACTTTATAAATGCACTACAAATACATAATAATTGAAGATTTACCCAAAGTTGCTGAAAATTTAAAACACTTAGTTACTTCATATGAAAACTACTATTTTAAAGGTTTAGCTTTAAATCTTGAGCAAGCTGTTGAACTAATTACTAAACAAGAACCCGATTTAATTTTTTTAGATATTGAGATGGGCTCTGAATCTGGATTTAACCTTTTCCCCCTACTCAAAGTACAAAAGTTACCAATTCCATTTACAATAGTTACCTCTAGAGTTATAAATTATGCAATTGATTCTATTAAAATTGATGCCATTGATTTCATATACAAGCCATTTACAGTAACAAAAATAGAAACTGCATTAAAAAGATTTGAAGAAAAATATAAACAAAACAACAAACAGATTATATTAAAAAATAGAGATGGAAAACAATTTATTGACATAGACAAAGTTTATTTTATACAAGCTCAAGGAGCTTCATCGTGCATCTATACTACAGATAACATAGAGTATAAATTTTCTAAAGATTTAAAAGAAATACTTGAAATACTACCTTCAAATTTTGAAAGGATTCATAAATCTTATATCATTAACAATGATTATAAATGTTCCTTGAAAAACCAAACTATACATTTAAAAAAATTACCTTTAAAAAACCCTTTAAAAGCAATAACAATTGTATGGAATTCAGGAATTAAAGTTTCCGATAAATTTTAAAATTAACTTATTTTCACAAATAGTTTTAGGTTTCTTACAAACATTATAACTTAAAATAAATAAGGCTTTATAACTTTGTGTATAAGGTCTTTTTATTAATTCAAAAACAATATTTTATGAAAGCAATTTTACAAGTAAAAAAACAATTTATTATTCCACTATTGTTTTTGATGGTGGGGAATGTTTGGGGGCAGCAAAATCCTTTGAGAAATTATTATCCTCTTGGCGTTAAGATATATCCAATAGGAGAAATTAATAACTCTTATTCAGATTACACTATGCATGGCTACACTTATTCTGTTTCAGGAAATTTCTGTGGTAACTATCCTCCAATAAGTAATTTTCAGAATGATAAATTACATGCCATATTGATTAATAAAATATTTAATACAAATTATTCAAATGCCCCTCATGACAACAATATAGGAAATATTAATTGGGAGGTTTTCAACGATCATTCATGCAATAGCTCTGAAACTGGTTGCTCAAGTTATTCAAATTGTTCACATAAAGGCATAGATTTTAAAGCGCCACAAGGGACTAATGTAAGTTCTCCATTTGATGAATTAGGTGAAGTTGTTTCTGTTAGAAGTATAGGAGGGAGTAATACTAATAGGTATGTAGGAGTCTATTATGAAAAATATGATTTTACTGCTTTTTTTGTTCATGTTAAAAATGTTTCTGTTAGTGTTGGGAGTATTGTTAATATGGGCACTAATATAGCTGAAATTGGTTCTCCAAATCATTTGCATTTAGAAGTTAGAGATAAAAAAATGCTATATGCTGGTTCATCTGTTAATTCTAGTTCTCCATTGAATAATTTTTTAGATGCTCGTGCAGGATTTATGATGACAAATAGCATAAAATTAAACCAATTTATATCTATGTATGGTGGGTCAGTTACAGCTCCAAGACCAATCCATTTTTTCTTTAAATCAAACGAAACCAATTATTCTTTAAATAATAGTCAAATTTTTGAAATTGAAATTAGACAAGGTAGCATAAAAAAGATTATTCCAAATAATAGAATTACTGTTTTGGATGAGTTTATTGATAATGATAATATCGTAAGAAGAAATATAAGTTTAAATTTAATTAGTTCAGATTTATTAGGATTTACAGAAGGCATTAATAGTATAATAACTTTTAGATATAATGGTGGTGGCGCATCTAAATTATTTTTAGGATCATTTTACCTAGCTGATTATGATGATTCTTCAGTATTTATGGATGTTTCAGATTTAAATAATTGGATGAAATCATATATATTAAAAGGAGCAAAATTGGGGCTTTATAAAGGAACTTCTTTACAAACCTTTAACCCATCTGGAACATTACAAAAACAACATGCTGCCAAAATAATAGTAGAAGCTGGTGTTAGATTAGGTTTGCTTAATATTAACACAAGCACAAGTAATGGAACATTTTCCGATGTTAATCAATCTTCTGAATTTTTTAAACATATTCAAACTTTAAGAAATTATGGTTATATAATAAATGGCACTAATTTCAACCCTACAAACGCAATTACAATTGGACAATTATGTAAACTATTAGTTAATGTTTTTGAAATTAGCGATACAGATATTGCACCAACAAATTTTACAAATTTACAACAGAAAAAAATTGTTCCTACTAGCACCGATGCTTCTCTTATCCCATATATGACTAAGATATTAAATTTGGTAGATATAAGAGAAGATACCCCTGGTTTTTTCTTTACAGAAAATTTATGGGACTTTTTAGATTTTAGTTCTGTAAATACAATTTTAACAGGTCAGATTGAGGTAGATGGTTCTAATTCTATATCGAGAGGAATAATGGCGAAGTTAATTACCAACATAATGATTTGGAAATCCAATAAAATGAACTTAACTATGTTTAGAAGTGCAAACAGCACACTAAATACTCAAACATTAGATGATTACATTTCATTTGGCGAAAAATACGACAACGCCTCAATAACAGCCACAAGCACACCCATAACACCATCGCAACAAACTTATTCTTGTGCATCAGGTGGAAGTATAACTATTTTATATAACCCAGGCAGTTTACCTCAACATTACTATTGGAGTATGCAAAAAAGTTCAGGGTCAAGCATTGCAACTTTAACTTCAAATAATACGGCTCATAGTAGCGTTACTTTTACTGCTCCAAACGTTAGCACACCAACACAATGGAAACTATACACCTACACAGCAAATAACAAAGGTAAAGCAAGAGAGACTTTTATTACTATTAATGTGGGGGGAACTGTAAATACAACTATACCAACACCAACTAACTTACAATTATCTGCCTACACACAAAGCAGTATTTATATTGAATGGGATACGGTAGGTTTTGGAATTACTAATTACGAAGTAGAATATAGTCAAGATCCAAATTTTACTTATGGAACAGTAAACCATACGGTAATTTCTAATTATTCTACAGCCAACTGGGAGCCAACAGGATTATCGGAAGGAACTTACTATGTAAGAGTTAGAGCAATTAATTCAACAGGTGAAACAAGTGCTTGGACGCAAACATCTTCTATTACATTAAATGCCAACTCGCAACCTTTTATTTCTACTGTAACACCTTCAGCTGGAACAACCATTACAGGAAATAGTGTTACATTAAATTTTCAAGCTATAAACGGAAATGCACCACTAACTTATACTGTATATTTTTCAACTTGGAATCCTCAAGGAAATACACCTGTTGCTACAAATATTTCTACTCCAAGTTTTACAGTAAATAATTTAACACCAAATAACGCTTATTTTTGGGCAGTAAAAGTGGTAGATGCAGATGGTGATGAATATATAACCAATAATTTTTCATTAAACACATCGCCTTCTACAACGGTTCCAAACGGGACAATAGCTATAGAAAATGGAGCAACAACTACCAATAGTATTTCGGTTAATTTAAACGTTACTGCTACAGCATTTAATAACGGAACTATTACAGGTATGCGTTTTAGTAATGATGGCGTTACTTGGCCTGACACTTGGGAGCAATATAACCTTAATCGTCCTGCTTGGAGTTTGGTAGGTTATGGGGGCACTTCAACCCTTGGTAACAAAACAGTTTATGCACAATTTAGAGACAACTCAGGAAATGTATCTCCAACCTATTCCGATAATATTACATTAATTGCTGGAGCAAAAGGAATTTTTATTGTAAGGGATAAAACATTTGAAAGTTTAAGAGCAGCAAATGAATACGCAGTTTCTGGAGATATTATTTATGCAACAGCTGGTTATTTTGACTTAACAAGTGAGAAAGGCAGTGTTCCTTATCTTCCATATACTACATCTATTGGGGGAGGAATAAAAAATGGTGTGTCTCTAATTGGTGAGGGTGCTGATAAGACCACATTGTTTTGGGACGGAACACAAACTCAAGGATTAGGTTTGGCAGGAAATAATACAATCCAAGGTATTACATTTATAGTTACTGAAAATCAAAATGTTTCTAGAGTAACACTTCTATTACACGGTGCTTCAAATGTATATATAAAAAATTGTGTTTTCAAAAATGGTGATGATTCTATTGCTTCATTCAATTATTATGGAAATACTGCAGCAACTACTAATATAAATATTACCAATAATTTGTTTATTAATAATGGAGGAAGGGTTTTTGATATTAGAAATTGTAATGGTTTAAATATCTATAACAATACAATAAATAATAATGGTTTTTCTACTTTAAATATTGGTGATTCTTTTAATCTAAATATAAAAAACAACATTATTTCTAATAATCAAGCAGAAGCAGTTACTATATACAATTATTCGAATCTAGATTTCAAAAATAATAATGTTTTTAATAATCGATTTAGTGCTACTTCACCTGTTGAAAACTATGCAAATTTTGCAGGAGGTCTTTCAGACCAAACAGGTATAAATGGAAACATATCTGTTGACCCTTTATTTGTAAATAGTGCATCAAATAATTATAATTTAATGACTACCTCTCCTTGTTTAAATACAGGAATAAATGTTGGTTTGCCTTTTTTTGGAGCTGATCCAGAGATTGGTACTTATGAATTAGGTGGTTCAGGTTCAATAACATTAAATAGTAATGTAACAACTTCTTTTTTAGTTACAAAAACAGATGGCACGCAACAAACATATAATAATGGACAAACTATTTCTAATTTGCCTCAAGGAGTTTATGGAATTTATCCACAAGACAAAGCAGGATATTATCCTCCCAATAATAACTTTGTTTATTTGAATATCAATGAATCTAAAAACTATACGGGTAATTATACATTAGATACCCAAGGACCAGAAGGTAAAATTTATCTTAATGGAGATGTTTACAGTTCTCAAAGTCCTTATGTAACCATCTTTTGTGATGTAGTAGATAAAATAAATGGATTACAAAATGGTCAGATGCAGTTTAGTAATGATGGTATCTATTGGACAACTCCCGAACCAATCAAAAATAAAAAACTACTTTGGGATTTATCAAATGGTAATATAACTAATTTAACAGCTGGAACTAAAACAGTTTATGCAAAATTTTCAGATAAAAATGGATATTGGTCAAATATTATTACTGATAATATTGAATACATTCCAACAGGTAAAATTAAAATAGTTGAACCTAACAATAATGTATATAATTTGGATTTTAGAAATGATATTTTAAATGCTCAAGCGGGGGATGTTTTACTTTTAAAAGAAGGTATTTACTCAATTTTCGGTGGGGGAATTCTTTTAACTTCAGGCATAACTTTTCAAGGAACTAATAAAATAAACAGTAAAATATATCAGCTTTCAGCAATAGATTCTAAAGATGGTTTTAAATTTGATAATCTAACATTGAATGCTACAACTTCTCAAAATTTTTATGCTCAAGATATTCCTAATTCTAAAAACTCAATATTTTCTAACAATATTTTTACAAATGAAAGTATCACAAACAATGGAAATAATCTAATTGTAGCGAATAATGTATTTAAAAATATTTCTACTAATAACTATGGTTTTCTAATGTATTATTCCAATAATTCAGATTCAAAATTAAAAGTAATTAACAATGTTTTTGATGCAAGTGTTAATAATCCAAGTTTACAAACTGAAAATGGTATTAGTGTTAACGGAATGTGTTGTGGAAACCTTTTTGAAATCAATAATAATAATTTCATAAACTTTGATGTATTAACTACAGGTGCGTATAATGGTGGTGCTATAAAATATTCTAACTCTAATTCAATTACTGGAGATGTTTTAATCAATAACAATAATTTCTTTAATTGTATAAATAGAATATTTAAATACAATGGTGTTGATATATCAAAAGACAAATTCTCATATTCTTACAATCCAAATCTAAACACAGATTATTCACTACCTATAAATTCACCATTATTAAATTCTGGTAATACAGATTTATTATATAATGATCATAACAGTTCAACAAATGACATAGGTATTACTGGTGGTATTTATTATAACACTCCACCAAATGTATCAGTAACATCTGAAGAAACAGGTTTTAATCTATTTAAGTTTACTGCAAACGCCACAGATGCTCAAACCCCTGTAAATGCACTTCAATATAGATGGGATTTTAATAATGATGGTATAATGGATACACCATTTTTATTATCAAATGAAATATCAAGAACGATAACTACTGCAACTACAGATATGATAGTTTGTTATGTATTTGATGAGCTATTTGCAATTGGGTATCAAATTATCCCAACACCAACTGCAAGTAATATTAGTTTATCTATATCACAACCACAACCAACAGCAATTTGTGCTGGTAGTTCTAGTTCATTTCAAATTATTGCAACAGGTAATTTTAATCAAGGGAACGAGTTTAAAGTAATATATTCAGGTCCAAATGGTGATTTTTCAAATCCTCAGTTTACTCAAAATTTAACTGCTCAACCTAATGGATTAATAGATATTACGTTTCCTACTAATTTACCAACTTGCACGACTTGCAATGTTAAATTAGTTTCTACTAATCCTGCAAATAGTAGTAATACGGCTCTTGCGGCAGTTTATCAAGCCCCACAAGCAACAATATCAATTAGCCCAGCAACGACAACTATTTGCCCAAATACAAACCTAATATTTACGGCAAATCCTACAAATGGAGGCGTTGCACCTACTTACACATGGAAGAAAAATGGTGTGGTTGTAGGTTCAAATTCAGCAACATACAACGCAACAGATTTATACAATGGTGATATAATTTGGGCTGAAATGGTTTCAAACCAAGCGTGTGCATCTAGTGTACCTGTGATTTCTACTCCAACAACCATACAAGTAACCCTAATTGATGAATTGTTCATTCAAGCCATCGATAATATTTTAGCAGCTTCTTCAGATGTAGGAGTTCAATGGATAAGAAATGGGCTTCCAATTGAAGGTGCAAATTCACAATTTTACGAAGCATCTCAAACTGGTTTTTATCAATTTAGTGTTACAATTGGGGACTGCTTCGTTTTGTCAGACGTTTACCAATTAACTAGCCTAGGAATTGATAATAACTTATTTGAAAATAACAATTTATCTGTTTATCCAAACCCAACAAATGATATATTAAACATAAAAGCTATCAACAGTACTTTATCTAACTTGGTTTTGATTGATCTTCAGGGGAGAACTATTTTAAAGCAAAAAGTTAATAGTAATAACAGTCAGATAAACTTGCAGAATTTACCAGCCTCTGTTTACCTGCTCCAAATTGAAACAGAAAAAGGGAAACAAATTATTAAAGTTGTGAAAAAATAATTCTTAAAATATTTTGAGTAGTAATTAAACAACCCAACCTCTTAAAAAGGTTGGGTTGTTTTTTGAAAGAAAGAATTTTATTAAATTAAAAATCCCTAACAGGGCGATAGTGTAGATGATAGCTTGTACTTAATTCACCTCCTGTATTAGCATCATAATCCCAATAAAATGCTGTGTAGCTACTCGGAAGTGATTCAAAAAACCTTGGGCTTGACCAATAGTTATCAAAAATCGTGTTTCCAGTATTAAAATTACCTATCCCTTGCGAATGAAGATTTTCTCTTATTTGTTTAACTTGAGTAATGTTAGGCAAATACCAATCACTATAACCATTGTGTACTAAATTTTGAGAGTTTTCATTTGCTATATCCCAAGTAGCTGTATCAGGCATTTCAGTACTTCTCACCACATACCCGTGCAATCCATCACAGGTTAACCATGCAATTATACCTCCTTGATACGTTTGTCCAATACTTAAAGTAGATGACGTGCTGTTTGTTGTAAAACTTAATTGTGGAGCATAGCTCACCCCTGCACTATTAATTGCATATCCTCTTGCATAATATTTAGTTCCTAGTGATAACGGTGAAATTTCTATCTTTGAATCGTAAATATCAGAGAAAACAACTTTAGTATTACTTATTGTTGGATTGGGAGTAAGTGAATAACAAACACCTTTTTCGCTAATATTACTATCCCCATCATCTGTAACTTTTACTTCAATTACTGCTTTATTGCTACCCACACAATCAATAGTATTTGTAACTACAGCAGGTTGATGAGATATAATTATACTCCCAGTTTTGATACATCCTTTTCCATCTGTTACAGTTACGGCATATGTCCCAACAGCTAGTGGTGCTTCATTGTCACCGATCGATATAGTAGTTGCTCCATTACTCCACTGGTATGATATAGGTTGTGAACCTCCTGTCGGCTCTACCCATGCACTATAATTGCTAGTGAAAGTTTTTACAGCTATTGAAAAATTGGAACAATCATTGTTTTGAGATGCCTCGTCCTTCGAACATGAGGTGAATATAATTATTAGCAGTATGTAAATTGATTTTAGAATTTTTTTCATCGTTTTTATATTTTTTGTTATTAAATTTTAATTGTTGATTTCTCTTATTGAAAGAAATATAAATTTTAAATCAGAGTAGATCCTAAAAACTACAGTTATGAACTGTTGTTGTAATTAATATTAGTTAAAAAATAGTTCGCAGCTATTTGACTATTTTTTATTGAGATAACTATTTTAGTAGTAGTGCTAAAAAAGCATGTAATCATTATTAAAAAAGGAATTGAAATTTTCTGTAGTATCATTTTTTTAATTTTTAGCCAAGTTCGAAGTAGGGAGTTCGTTTTGAGGTAATTAAAACCATATATAAAAAATTTTTTAAAACGACAAATTTGTCGTGTTGTTTTTTGCTCTATATATATAATTTTATTTACAAACCTCATTTGAGGTAATTCTTATGAAAGAAATAGATATAGACGTTTTTGTGAAAAGTTTAGGTAAGTGTATCAAAGACATACGGGCTAAACAAGAGATGACTCAGTTAGATTTAGCAATTAAATCAGATATTGATGTGCGACAAATTCAACGACTTGAACGTGGGCATACTTCAGCTACTTTGAAAACGTTACTTAAGATTGCTTCGGGGTTAAATATGAATATTTTGGAACTTTTTGAGATATTGTTTAGCAAAAAAAATTAATACTTTATGTAGTATAAAAACGCGAACCAACAAAAACAATGCTCGAGGTTTTTTAATTGTTTGAACTACTAAATATATTTAAATGAAAAAGAGAGACTTTTTTTGTAGGCCTCTCATTTCATTTAAATTATAACTGATAATAACTATTTAGTATTTAATAGTAAAAGTTCATTAACTACAACTTCAGTTATAAATCGTTTATTACCATCTTTATCTTCATAGCCCCTATGAGTAAGTCTGCCTTCAATAGCTATTTCTTTACCTTTGATAACATATTTCTCAATAATGTCAGCAATGCTTCCCCACGCAGTAAGCCTATGCCATTCAGTGTTTTCAATTTTTTCACCCTTGGAATTTGTATAAACTTCATTAGTTGCAAGAGTTATATTTGCTAATTTTTTTCCTCCTTCAAAAGTTTTGATTTCTGGTTCTTGTCCAACATGTCCAATTAATTGTACTTTGTTTCTTAATGTATTCATGGCGTATATATTTAAATGATTAATTCTTTTGTTATTGGGTCATAGCCCAAAAATTGTATTATATTTTTTTTGTTTATCCCTTTAGGCTCACAAACACCTCTCTCCCACTTATCAATTGTAGAAGTATAAACACCAAGTTCTAATGATAACTCAAATTGTGTGTAACCTATATCTAAACGGGCTTGTTTCAAGTAGTCACCATAAGTTATAGGTTTTAGTGGGTAGCCCTTTTTATAGGGTGCTTTAGCCGTTAAATTGATGGTGCAAATGGTCAACGCTGTTGTGCCATTCGGTTTGTTCCACTTTTTCGCCTTTGTTGTTGGTGTAATTTTCATTAGTAGCCAACGTGATGTTTGCTAGCTTTTTTCCACCTTCAAAGGTTTTGATTTCAGGTTCTTGTCCTACGTGTCCTATTAATTGTACTTTGTTTTTTAATGCATTCATGGCGTATAAAATTTAAATTGTTTTTGTTATGTAAATATTTATTCTTTGATTTTGACATTGCAATTGAATTTTGCAATTGATATTGAAAACTATTTTCCCATCAAAACAAGTTCGTTGGCAACTACTTCTGTGATGTAGCGTTTGTTTCCGTCTTTGTCGTCGTAGCTTCTGTGTGTTAGTTTGCCTTCTATTGCGATTTCTTTCCCTTTGGTTACATATTTTTCAATTCTGTCGGCTAGTTTTCCCCATGCGGTAACTTTGTGCCATTCGGTGTTTTCAACTATATCACCGTTTTCTCTGTAATAAACCTCATGGGTTGCAACAGTTAGGTTGGCTAGTTTTTTTCCTCCTTCTAGGGTTTTGATTTCAGGTTCTTGACCTACATGTCCTATTAATTGTACTTTGTTTCTCATGGCGTGTAAAAATTTAAATTGTTATTAATATTATTGAATTTGTCTTAATTGAAATTTTGATGTTGTTGTTGAAATTGATTCTTTCATTCTCTTTGTTTCATTTCGACGATGCAAAGTTGTGGTAACGATCAAATTTTATTCGGTAGATAACCATTTAATTTCGGTTGTAAATGTTTGTAAACGTTTGTAAACGGAAAATAATTTATATATTTGTTTGATTTTAATTAAGTTACTTATGAAGTTCTATTGGAAAATGCCAGCGGGTTTAAAAATTGTTTTTGATAAAGAAATTCATGAAAGTTCTATTTTGTATCGTCAAAATGATTTGGTTTTAGCTTGGAAAAAGCTGGAAAGAGCACATATCATTGGACAACCTTGGGCAGTAGAGCATACTTTTTCACATTGGAAAATGTTACTTTTTGCTTTCAAAATCAAAAACACTAAAGAAATTATTGGACAATTACCTCGTCTTTTTTTTGGCGGTATCAAATCATATGTTGGAGAAATTCCGACGGGAAATACAGGTGGTGCTAATATACACCCATTAAAAAAACTACCAATTCCAGATGATATTTTACAAATTATGAATCCTTATTATAAAACTTCATGAGTTTAGATTTAGAAAAATTAAAATTTCCAATTGGAAAGCTTGTAAAGCCTGAAATCATTTCTCAAGAAGAAATAAAAAAATGGATTTCTGAGATTGAAGTTTTTCCTTATAAAATAAAATCTATTACTGAAAATCTTTCTGTAGAAGAATTAAACTGGAATTATCGGCCAAATGGTTGGAAAATTAAGCAAGTTGTACATCATTGTTCGGATAGTCATATAAATGCGTTTATAAGGACAAAGTTAGCGTTGACCGAAATTTCACCTGTGATAAAACCTTATGATGAAGCTGTTTGGGCTAATCTGATGGATGGAAATGAAGATTCAATCTCGAATTCGTTATTAATACTTCATGGTGTTCATGCAAAATGGAGTTTGCTATTAAAAGATCTGAATGAAAACGAATTAGAAAGAGAATATTATCATCCCGAAAATAATAGAAACTATAAATTGAATGAAGTTATTGGCCTGTATGCATGGCATTGTATGCATCATCTGGCGCATATTGAGCAAGCACTTTTTTATAAAAATCAGTTTTAAAATGATAGAATTATGAACAAAAACTGTTTAGAATGTGGCGAAAAAATTGTTGGACGTGAGGACAAAAAATTCTGTAGTGATGGTTGTCGCAATGCTTACAATAACAAAATGAATAAGGATAGCAATAATTATATGCGTAATGTAAATAATAAATTGCGTAAAAATTACCGTATTTTGTCAAGTGCAAACCCTGACGGAAAATCGAAGATTACTAAAACAAAATTACTAAGTAAAGGTTTCGATTTTGAATATTTCACTAATATGTTAACCACAAATACGGGAAATACGTATTATTTTGTGTACGATCAAGGGTATCGCTTTTTGGAAAATGATTATTATATGTTGGTAAAAAAAGAATATTAAAAATAGGAGTTTCGATAAACAATGAACGAAATTTAAGGTTTAAGATAAATGAAAAAAAATTACTCGATTCAGTCTATGTTAGTGCTTTTGGCATTTTTGTTTGGCATTTTTTACTTCATTATGCCACAAGATTATGATAAGACTGAAGCACCATTTTTGGAGTTTTCAACCAAAAGAGCTTTGGAAAAAGTGAAACAAATGACCAAGGAACCGCATTACGTTGGCTGCAAAAATCATGAAGTTATCGCACAATACTTGGTAAACGAATTGGAAAATTTAGGCTTGCAAACCAACATTCAAGAAGGTTTTACCATGACCGAAAAAGGAACGTTGGTTTACTCTAAAAACATTTTGGCAAGAATAAAAGGTTCTGCAAATACAAAAGCTTTATTGTTACTCTCACACTATGATTCGGCGCCGCATTCTTTTTCTAAAGGTGCAAGTGATGATGCGTCTGGCGTTGCTACAATTTTGGAAAGTGTTCGAGCCTTTTTACATAACAAAACCAAGCATAAAAATGACATCATCATCTTATTTTCTGATGCAGAAGAGTTAGGATTGAATGGTGCAGCACTTTTTGTTACGCAACATAAATGGACTAAAGAAGTTGGATTAGTGTTGAATTTTGAAGCACGTGGTTCGGGTGGCCCAAGTTATATGTTGATGGAAACCAATCAAGGAAATGCCAAAATGGTGGATGCGTTTAGTAAAGGTAATGTTGATTATCCAGCTTCTAATTCGCTAATGTATAGCATTTATAAAATGTTACCCAACGATACTGATTTGACTGTTTTTAGAGAAAGTGGAAAAATTCAAGGGTACAATTTTGCTTTTATAGACGACCATTTTGACTATCATACTTCGCAAGATACGTTTGAGAATTTGAATCCAAAAACATTAGCACATCAAGGAACATATTTGTTTCCCTTGTTGAATTATTTTTCAAATGCTGACTTGACTAATTTAAATTCGGATGAGGATAAAATCTATTTTAATATTCCATTTGCATTCGTTAACTATCCATTTTCATGGATTTTTCCAATGCTGATTCTTGGTTATTTATTGTTTTTTGGTGCTTTATTTATTGGGTTAGGAAAACAAGTTTTACGAATAGATTTAATTATTAAAGGATTTTCGCCTTTTTTGGCAACCCTTGTTTTAGCTGGTGGTATCACTTTTTTTGGATGGAAAATGGTACTTACAGTATACCCACAATACAATGATATTTTACATGGATTCACTTATAACGGTCACGATTATATTTATGGATTTGTGAGTCTAACTTTGGCAATCTGTTTCTTTTTTTACAAAAACAATGGAAAAAGAAATTCGGAAATGAACCAAATGCTTGCTCCTATTTTGATTTGGTTGGTGATTAATACATTAATTGCAATTAAACTAAAAGGGGCTGGTTTCTTGATAATTCCCGTAATTTCTAGTTTGATAATGTTGCTTTATTTTGTGTTTACACAAAAGTCGGGTTGGTTGTTAAATCTAGTTTTGGCAATTCCAACTTTAGCAATTTTAGCACCATTTATCCAGATGTTTCCTGTAGGATTGGGATTAAAAATTTTGGTTGGTAGTGCTATTTTGACGGTTTTAAGTTTTACATTACTACTGCCCATTTTTGGAACTGTAGCCAACAAAAATAGATGGTCAATGTTGTTCTTATTTCTTTCAATTGGTTTATTTGTAAAAGCACATCAATCATCAGGATATGTTTATGGAAAAGCAAAACCGAATAGTTTAGTTTATGTTTTAAATACAGATACAAATAAAGCAAATTGGACAACATATGATACCAATTTAGATGAATGGACAAAAGGTTATTTGGGCGAAACCCCAAAAAATGCTAAACCATTAAACACAAATAAATTGTACAGTAAATACGGTTCGGAATTTACTTTTATGGCTGATGCAGAAGTTAAAAACGTAGCAAAACCAACTATAGAATTTCTAAAAGATTCAACAATCGGAAGCCGACGTTATTTGAAAATTGTGATTACACCAAATAGAAAAGTAAATCGTTACGACATTTTTTCTAATTCTGAAATTTCTAATTTGAGAGCCAACGGAGTAAAATCGATAGACTTAGAAAGTAAAATTTCTGGAAAAGTTGGCAATAAAATTTTGAGTTATTATGTGGTAGATAATATGCCACTTGAACTTCAATTTTCTATTTCTAGTTCTGAAAAATTAGACATGAATTTGGTTGAAAGTTCTTTCGATTTAATGACCAATCCGCTATTTAGCATGGCAAAAAGACGCGATTGGATGATTCCGACGCCTTTTGTTCTAACTGATGCAGTCATTATCAAGCAAAAAGTAAAACCGACACCAATTGTTGAAATTGTAGAGTAAGCAGATTATTAAAATTAATAACTCATTTCTACAATTTCACGTACTTTTTCTAAAGTGATATTTTGTTTTTCGCCTAGACCTAACCAGTTTCGTTCTTCAAATCTATTTGTGATTATGGAAGCAGTATTTTGGTAATCAGTAGTATTTTCTGAAAGTTTGGTTTTCATTCCCATTGTGTGGAAAAATTCTATTGTTTTTTTGATGGCTTTTTCGGCCTTTTCTTCAATGGAATTTCCCGTAATGTTCCAAACTCTTTCGCCGTATTGTGCTAATTTGTCTTTTTTGGTTTCAAACATAACTTTGTATAAGTTTGGACCAATAATCGCTAATGTTCTGGCATGATCAATTTCGTATAAAGCCGTTAATTCGTGACCAATCATGTGTGTTGCCCAGTCAGAAGGAACACCTTTTTGAATCAAACCATTCAATGCCATTGTAGCGCACCAAACAAAATTAGAAGCCAACTTATAATCACTAGAATTTTCAACTACACCTGGTCCAACTTCAATTAAAGTTTTCAAGATGCTTTCGGCGAATCTATCTTGTAAAAGTGCATCGTGAGGAAACGTTAAATATTGTTCCATAACGTGTGTAAAGGCATCAACAACACCATTTTGCAATTGTCTTTTTGGTAACGAAGTAATTACGGTTGGATCAACAATTGAAAATTTTGGAAACAATGCGCTTCCGCCAAGTGTAAGTTTTTCTTGTGTTGCTTCTATAGTTACAACAGCACCCGAATTC
>CAZLEU010000046.1:16856-20455 GCA_964558625.1 uncultured Flavobacterium sp. | reverse complement strand
ATTTATAAATAATGAAAATGCCGTAAAAAGTGGTAAAACAATTTTTGATGAAATGTGTGTTTTATGCCACGGCATATATGGAAAAGGGAATGGCGAAGCTGGGATGATGCTAGATATAAAACCAGCCGACTTTCATTCTATCGATGTTATAAACCAAACGGATGGTGCCATTTTTTGGAAAATAACAAATGGCAAATCTCATATGTCAAATTATAGTGAGCTGTTATCGGATGAACAAAGATGGAAATTAGTCAATTATATCCGAGAGTTAGAAAAAACAGCAGCTAAGTAATTTAAACATACTTCTTTAAGAAAAGCATGATTTCTTAGAAAGGAGAAACTTTCTGTAACTATAAATTAATCGTCTTCAATTTCAAACTCTGCGTCTTTTTCCCATATTTCCATTTCGCAGGGTTTGCAATTGAACTTTAGTTTGTATTCTAGTTCACCTTGTTTCAATACTAATGGTTCTTTTAACTTAGTTCCTAGGGTTTCTTTATGGTATTTTGGGCATTTTTCTAATTCGTATTTGATGCAATATTTTGTCGTCATAACACGAGATTTTCCTGGATCCCATTGTAATTCAAATGCTTTTTCAATTTCGGTTACGCCATGTCTTTCGTAGAATTTACGGGCTGTTTTATTGGCAACATTGTACATGAAATCCAATTTGGTTTCGGGATATGGATGTGATGTTTTAACGATTTGATGTTCTTCGCGAATGTAATTTACTATACGAATTTCAGACAATTGTTCGTAAACCGCTCTTCTCATCTCATTTATTTTTGAAATGGGAAGGAACCAATTTTGCGAAAACTGAATTGTAATTTCATCGGCAGTGTAAGGCGTAAAACCCGTTTTAGCTAAATTTGTTTTGAAATTTTCTTCAATTGATTCATTGTTTTTGGTCAATTCTTTTGGATGAACCAAAGTTACTTGACTTACATTTCCATCTTCATCGGTAGCTTTTAGTTCAAAACCATTTTTGCTTTCTGATAAAAGTAAAGTGGTACTAATTTTACGAACAGCACTATCTTCACGTTCAACAATTTTGATAAAAGCGGCATCGTTATTTCGATAAATAAAAGTTCCGTCTTTGATTTCTTTTAAAACATTTGGATATACAAATCCGTTTTCAGCGCGGTTTACATAAATTCCGTCTGCTTCATTATTTTCGTTTATAAAGCACAATCCATCACCATTGTTAAGCATTTCTCCATTTTCAATTTGATACGAATTTCCTACCGTTTTGATCAATTTCCCAATGTATTGCCCTTTCGATTTTGGACTTTCCCATGAACCAATCGATTGATGTCTTTCGTTTACAAAATAATCGGTGTAGCCACGATTAAAGGTTCTGCTTAAAGAGGATTCAAAAGTATAAGTACATTTTCCTGAAGACGCTTTGGTATATTTATCACTATTTTGTTCTAAAAAAGCATCTAATTTTTGACGTAAAAATGACACATTATTTTTTACATAAACAATGTCTTTTAAACGACCTTCAATCTTGAAAGAAGAAATTCCAGCTTCAATTAAATTTGGAATTTGATCGGTAACGTCAAAATCTTTTATGGAAAGTAAGTGACTATTTTTGATTAGAGTATCGCCATGACCGTCAATTAAATTATAAGGTAAACGACAGTTCTGTGCACAAGAACCTCGGTTGGCAGAACGTTCGCCATTGGCAACACTCATATAACAATTTCCACTAAAGGAAACGCACAAGGCACCCGTTACAAAAAATTCCAATTCAACATCGGTTGCTTCATGGATTTCTTTTATTTGATGCAGGTTCAACTCACGAGCCAAAACTACACGCTTTATTCCTGCATCTGCAAGGAATTTTATTTTATCTGCGTCACGATTATTGGCTTGTGTACTTGCGTGAAGAACAATTGGAGGCAATTCCATTTCCATAATTGCCATGTCTTGAATGATAAGCGCATCAACACCAATGTGATACAATTCCCAAATCATTTGACGACACGTTTCTAGTTCGTTGTCATATAATATAGTATTGATTACAACAAAAACTTGGGCATTGTATAAATGAGCATATTTTACCAACTCAGCAACATCTTCGATTGAGTTGTGCGCATTAGAACGAGCTCCAAATTGTGGTGCACCAATATAAACTGCATCGGCTCCAGCATTTATAGCCGCCATTCCGTGAATTAAATCTTTTGCAGGAGCAAGTATTTCTATTTTTTTCTTCATCAAGTGATTTCCTTTTAAATAAAAGTTTGCAAAGGTCTTATATTTATTGGAGAAATCGAAATCTTACTTAATTTTTTTACACTTCCATTAAATTATAATATAAACGAAAGAAATTTTAATTGATAATTAAAAATAAATTGGTCGAATTTCCATCTGCTGAACCTTTATTGGTGGTTTTAAATTGAGGTTCAATCCAATATTGTTCATCAATTACAAATTTGAAATAACCTTTATAGTTTTTTGCACCTATTTTACTTTTTGGAATTGTAATTTGATAAGAATTATTAGTGGTTTTTGTAAGTTTGAATTCTGGATTTTTGACATTCCATTTATTAAAATCTCCTGCTATATTTATTGATTTAATATTTTCAAGTTCTTTTTTTGTAAAAATTTTAGAACCGCTATTTCCATTACCAACAATTTTATTGGATAAATCAAAAATGAAGGTTATTGTTTCTTTGTTTTGGGTAAATCCTTCAATTATTTTTTTATTGTTTGGCTTAAAACCAATAGATTTCAAATGCTTTTCATATTTCGACTTTTTAAAAAAATCTGCCACAACATCGTCATTTTCGTAATCTAACTCAATGATGTCTTTGATTGCTTGTTGTTTGTTCTTTGCATTATTGTAATAATATTTACAAATGGTATAACCAACGGCGTAGCCCAAATCAGAGCATGGTAAAAGTGGATTTCCACCTGTTCCAATCCAATTTGATTTTGCCTTCCCGTACATTTCATTATAAAATACAGACCAAATTTCTAGTTCATTTTTTTTATAAAATGGAATATAATTAGTTGGATAACTTCCGCAAACCAATTCTGCAATAAAATCACATGCACCTTCTAATATTGCATTTCCAAGTAAATTAGTCTTGTTTTCATTTTCTAATTTTTGTTGTGTATGCACATATTCGTGAATATTTAAACTCACCAATCTAGTATCATCGGATGCATCAAAAATTTCTCGCAACCAATTATCTTCAAAATCAGATGTACTAACAGATTTGTCTCCAAGAGCAATTTCGGCGCCAATTAAAACTTTGTCTTTTTGAGTAGTTCCACCTGAATTTATTCTTCCAATTAGGAAATAGATTTTAGAATCTTTCAGGTCAGGATATATTTTTTTGAAATTTAAAATTTGAGTTTCAAGCTCTTGTTTTTTTTGTTTTATGAGTATCATTCTTGGACGAAGTGTTTCCCAAAAGCTAGGCAATCTCTCAATTAAATCTACTAAAATATCTGGAGAAGCATGACGTTCTTCAATAAATGCTTTTAACCCCTCTGAACCTTTATCAAAGTAAAGGCGTTTCATAATATCTATTTTTTTCTCTTTACTTGTTTGAGCTTTCACACTATCAAATGCAATCCAAAAACGG
>CAZLEU010000046.1:0-16756 GCA_964558625.1 uncultured Flavobacterium sp. | reverse complement strand
TCATTAAAGAATTAAAATCATCTTCTTTTATTTCAGTAATATCTTTTTTCTCTTTTTTGAAAAAAGGTATAAATATGTTTGGGTTTATTATTTTCAATAAAATTTTTATGAGCAACTTCAAATTCCTCTTCGGTATATATTCCAACCTTAGTTGAAAAAAGACTTATAAAAATATCTGAATTTTTTGCTACATTATTATATTCGTCTTGTAGTCTTGTTTTTGATATTGAATCAACAAAATCTTCCCAAATATTTAAATTGAGAAACATGCCATTTTCAATCATTTTTTTATTTTCCCTGTTAATGAAAATTTCCAGTTGATCTCTATCAGTTTTGAGTTCCATTGATGACGCTAAAAATATTTCAATTTTTTTCATGTTACTCTTATTGTTTTCAATGCCTTGTAATAAGCAATTTACACTTACTTTATCGTAATCTTTACTACACTCAGCAAATTCTATATTTTTTTCTCTTCTTTTTAATAAATCAGAATGTTGAAAAAAATGTGGGTTATCATCAGTTATACATTTTGAACAACTGCATTGAACATATTTTTCAAAAGTTAAATTTTTATATGGTTTTAAAATCTCATCAAATTTATCAACAATTAAAGCTAATAAACCTGTTTTGTTTTCTCCTGCTATCTTTATTTCAAATGTATTATTAATACTATAAGTTTCTATTATTTCAGCATAAGTATTTTCATATTCAATATTAATACCACGATGCCATACATTTTTTTGATTTTTTATAAATTTGTTTAAACTTACTATAAGTTTTGACATCATACCTTTTGGATTATACTTTTCAAACTCATATTTAAATTTAATTAACTCATAATCATTATAATCCCATTTTTTATATGGCATTTCTCTTGGTAATTTCTCAGGAACTACAAATTTATTAGTTCCACTAATTTGATACATTAATCCAAATTTATTCATTAATGAACATAGCCTATCAATTTCTAATTCTAAATTTTTATTCTTCCAAATTTTGATAACATCATTATAATCTATTATTCCATTATTTTTATCAATAATTTCATTATCCAAAACTTCATAAATTGTTTCAACTAACCAATTTGAATTTAAATATATTCTTTCTTTAAGAATTGGATCATCACTATAATAAATAATTACTCCAATATTATCAAAATATGAACAGATTGTATTAATTGTACTTAAATCTTCAATTGAGTGAAATTTGCATATTTCAATAAACTCCTGAAATGAAATAAATTTTTTAGAAATATTTGCTAACTTTTGTCTGATTTCAACCCATGTATTTGGTAAAGGACTCCCTATTAAAGGTAATTCTCTGAACCTAACCTTTATTAACTCTTTCAAAATACTTAATTCATCAATGTCTTTTTCCAAATCAATTTTTATTACATCATTGATTATCGGAAATTGCTTTTTATAACCAATTTCATCAAAATCAACATTTCTACGACCATGTTTTTGATTAATAATAATTATCAATTTACTATCAGTTCCTGCTACTTGCTGAACTGTATTTATCCAATAACTAAAATCTGTTTTTTCTTCTCTATTGTCATCTACTAATACATATAAACATTTGTCTGAAAAAAATAATTGATGAGTTCCTCTATAAATTTTTTGACCACCAAAATCCCAAATATTAATATACATTTTTGAAGATTTTGTCTCATTAGTACCAAATTCTATTTGTTTGATATCAATATTAAATGTTGTTTCCTCTTTAGTAGGTAATGAAGACTTCAAATCTTCCATTTTTCTTGCAAAACTAGTTTTTCCAGTCCCACCTTCACCAATTATTAATAACTTACTTTCAAAAAGTTGACTTTGCTTTTTGTCTTTCTCTACTTGTTTAAAAAAATCTTTGATATCGTCAATACCTTGAAGTATTATTTCAATTGGTGGAGATTTGATAGGATTACTTTTAAAACTAAAACTTAAATAAGCTTCTCTAACCCAAAATATTGTATTCTTATCAATTACATTTCCTCTTTCTATATTTCTCTCAATGTCTCTCAGTCTAGCTGCGTTCTCATACTGCTGTCTATAAACATAATGGTTTTTAAGTTTACTTATTAAATTAATATTTAGGTAGGAAGTTGTTTCATATAAACTCAAAAGAATTGATTCGCTAATATTTGTTATTTGGTTATTCTCGAAAAAGATAGTTAACCCATATATATTCATTTTATTTAAAAAACTTAAACTTTTAATCTTGTTATTTGAAATGTCTAAATATTTGAGATTTGTTAAATGTTCCAATTCATCAACATTTGTTAGTTTATTATTATTTAGATTTAAAATCTCAAGCTTATTAAATTTTGAAATACCATTAATATTTGATAATTCACAATTATTTATTTTTAAGACTATTAAATTTAGTTTATTGATTAAACTAATTTTTTCTAATATTGAGTCAACAATCTCTAATTCAGATAGTTTTGAAAGTTTATTAATTATTTTTAAATCATCATCAGTGACTTTATTAAGAGATAGAGAATAAATATTTTTAGTATCGGATGTAATATTTTCTAAAAAAGCTATTCTTTCAGAAATACTATTCATTAGTATAGATTGTTCACGATCATTCATTCTTTGTTTGAATGAAAGTGAATATTCGATAATGTTCGCAAGTTCAACTTTATTTGTTTTTTCTTCTTCATTTTTTGAGCTTAAAAAATCTAAAAATAAAGATTTGAAAATCTCATAATCTAAACCATACCATTTTAGAATTTGCGTAGATTTATCTTCTTCATTTCTTAAAATACAAAGTATTAAATGAAAGCAATTAATTTCATTGCTTTGAAATATTTTAGCTTCTAAAAAAGTTGTTTTTAAAGCTCTCTCAGCATATCTAGATAAGTGTACATTTTTGATGTTTTTATCAAAATTAATTTTAGAGAATGACTCTTTTACATAATTAATTAATTTATCTTCTAAATGTTTAGTTTCCTTTAATTTATCCAATAAAATGAAAGTATCATTTTTAGAATGTTTAATTATTCCAAGAAGTAGATGTGAGGTGTCTAATGTATCGCATTTATATTGTAAAGCAATTTCTTTACTTATAGTAATAACTTCTTTTATATCATTTGAAAAATTATCATTCATTTTTTTAATTTTTAAAGATTTTTATGCAAAACAATGAAAAATCCCAAAAACCTATTGGAATTTGGGATTTTATGTATTCGAAATTTATCTATTAGACGGTTTCTTCTTGTTCTTTGTCTAAATAGCTTTGAACAATTTCAATCGCATTGGTAACAACATCACTTAATGCTGTTATAAATGTTCCATCTTCTGCCGTACTGATAGCGTGTTTGATGGCCTCAGTTTCCTTAGAAATGATTTCGTGTGTGACTGTTCTGCCTGAAGCTTTAATTCCTTCCATAATCAAACCAATGATTTCTTCTTCGGTTCTGCCACGTAAATATTTTTCTTGACGGATAATAATATGGTCAAACATTCGGGCAGCTATTGTGGCACATTCTTTAATATCTTCATCACGACGGTCACCAACGCCAGCAATAATTCCGATTTTTTTGGTAGCCTCAACACTACTTAAATATTCTTCAACTCCTTTATATCCAGCGGGATTATGAGCAAAATCAATCAATACTTTGAACTTTTTAAACTCAAAAATATTCATTCTTCCTGGTGTTTGCGCTGCACTTGGGATGAATGTTTGGAGTGATAAACTGATATCTTCTGTTTTAAATCCCTGTAAATAAGCTGCCAAAGTTGCTGCCAAAACATTTGCAATCATAAATTTTGCTTTTCCGCCCATTGTCAATGGAACGTGAGTGGCTCTTTCTACACGAATTTTCCATTCACCTTTTTTGATGGTGATGAATCCATTTTCATAAACCGCAACAATTTTTCCTTCTTTAGCAAACTGTTTGGCTTTCGGATTGTTTTCATCCATTGCGAAATACGCTACATTACAGTTTAATTCATTTGCTATTTTCAGACATTGCTCATCCTCAGCGTTCAAAATAGCCCAGCCGTCTTTTTTAATACTTCGAACAACTGTAGCTTTTACTCGGGCTAAATCGTCTAAAGTGTGAATATCTGATAGCCCTAAATGATCTTCTTGTATGTTGGTAATAATTCCTATATCGCAACGACTGAAACCCAAACCTGCACGAAGAATTCCACCACGGGCTGTTTCAAGAACTGCAAATTCTACTGTTGGATCTTTCAAAATATATTCTGCAGAAACAGGCCCTGTAGTATCCCCTTTTTCCATCAAATGATTCTGAACATAAATTCCATCTGAAGTAGTGAAACCAACACGATATCCATTATTTTTTACAATATGAGCAATTAAACGCGTTGTCGTTGTTTTTCCATTCGTTCCCGTAATAGCAATAATTGGAATACGACTTGGTTTTCCAGGTGGATATAGCATATCAATAACTGGAGCTGCAACGTTTCTCGGTAAACCTTCACTTGGAGCTAAGTGCATGCGGAAACCAGGAGCAGCATTGACCTCAAGAATACATCCGCCCGTTTCTTTGAGTGGTTGTGTCAAGTTTTCTGCCATAATATCGACACCACAAATATCCAATCCAATAACACGAGAAATTCTCTCACAAAGGAAGATATTTTCTGGATGCATCATATCGGTTACATCTACCGAAGTTCCTCCTGTACTTAAGTTTGCCGTAGATTTTAAATAGACCACTTCGTCTTTTCTTGGAATGGTTTCAAGTGTGTATCCGTATTTAATCAATAAATCTTCTGTATCTCTATCGACGTCTATTTGAGTCAACACATTTTCATGACCATAACCACGTCTTGGGTCAAGATTGGTTTCATCAATTAATTGTTGAATAGTTTGTTTTCCGTCACCTTTTACGTGAGCAGGTTCGCGTTTGGCAGCAGCAACTAACTTATTATCAATAATTAAAACTCTAAAATCATAACCAGTAATAAATTTTTCTACAATTACCCTACGACTGTATTTTTTAGCATATTCCAATCCAGAAACTGCATCTTCCCATGTTTTTACATTAATAGAAGCGCCTTTGCCATGATTTCCGTCAAGTGGTTTAATTACAATTGGATAACCTATTTTCTTTACTACTGCTTCTAAATCTTCTTCATCAACACAAATTCCACCACTAGCAACGGGTATTGATGCTAAATCTAACATCCGTTTGGTTTCTTCTTTATTGCAAGCAATATCTACCGCAATATTACTAGTTTTACAAGTAATTGTAGCTTGAAAACGCATTTGATTTACCCCATAACCTAGTTGTACAAGTGAATTTGTTCCAAGACGAATCCATGGAATATCACGAGCAACGGCCTCTTCAACAATGCTTCCTGTAGAAGGACCTAATCGAACACGTTCGCGAATTTCGCGCATTTTTTGAATATCAACTTCTGGATCATATTCAGTTCCAGCAATAAGTGCTTCTGCAATCCTAACCGATGCTTCGGCTGCATATAATCCGACGCTTTCTTCTGTATAACTAAAAACGACATTATATACTCCTGGCGTTTTGGTTTCACGTGTTCTTCCAAAACCAGTTTCCATTCCTGCTAGAGTTTGAATTTCTAGGGCAATATGTTCTATAACGTGTCCCATCCAAGTTCCTCTTTCAACTCGAGAAAAGAAACCACCACGGCAACCTTCTGAGCAACGATGCTCAATCATTGTAGGAAACATTGCCTCTATTCGTTCACGAAAACCTTCTATTTTATTAGTTGGACGTTCTTCTAAATCTTCCAAATCTAGACGCATCTGGATTAGTTTTTTTCTTTGTACACTCCAAATATTTGGTCCTCGTAACGCTTGAATTTTATCGATTTTCATAATCTAATGCTATTTTGTTTTGAATTGATTGTAATGAATTTGTTAAAAATAGAAAATATTTATTATTCTAAAACATTTTTTATGAGAAAAAATACTTTTTTTATTCATTATATTGAGGTTATGTTGATTTTCAAGGTTTTGAATCTAAAATTAGTAAAAATGTATAGCTTTTTGAAATGTATTTTCTTTATTTCAACAATGAATTTCTATAGAAGATTAAAGATTTCTTAAAGAATTGGCATTAACTAGGAACATCTTTTTTTATTTATAAATTTGTAATCAAAAAATAAGTTGTCAAAAAAATGAAGAAAATAGTTTTAAAATCGCTCAAATTTATTGGTATAAGCATTATAACTATTTTGCTACTGCTTTTTTTATTACCTATTTTATTTCCTGGAAAAATAGAAAAAGAAGTTAAAGAATTTGCTAATGCAAAATTGAATGGAAAACTTAATTTTAAAGAAGCAAATCTTTCCTTTTTTAGTCACTTTCCTTCACTAACGTTGTCGTTGAGTGAATTTGATTTGAAAGGTTCTGCCCCATATAAAAATGTAACTCTACTTTCTGCAGATGAAATTGCTTTCGGTATTAATCTGAAAGATTTAATTCTGGACGGTCAAGTTACCATTAATAAAATATTTCTTTCGGATGCATTTGCCAACATAAAAGTAAACAAAAATGGAGAAGCCAATTATAACGTCTATATTTCCGATGAGAAAGAAGTTTCCAAAGATTCTAGTTCAACCAAAATAAAACTTGACAAGATTTCTATCGAAAACACACATTTAATATATGATGATTTATCGACTAAAATTTTAATAGATGCAAAAGGTTTTAATTATCTAGGCAAAGGTGATTTAGATAAAGCCATTTTCGATTTAAAGACTGAAGCTAAGATTGATGATTTCAATTTTGCAATGAATGGTGAGCAATATCTTAAAAACAAGAAAGTTAATGCCGATTTGATTACAAAAATCAACACCAATTCATTGTCATTTATATTTGAAGAAAATAATCTGAAAATCAATAAATTACCGATTGACTTTGTTGGAAAACTTGACTTCCTTAAAAATGGTTATGATTTAGATTTTAGTGTAGAATCTAAAAATAGTTTATTGAATGATTTTTTTACGGCTTTACCACCAAAATATGTGACTTGGTTAGAAAAAACAAAAGTGAAAGGGAGTACCGACTTATTACTTACCTTAAAAGGAAAATATATTGCCTCTAGCAATGAAAAACCTGATTTAGCATTCAATATGAAAATTAGAGAAGGTGAAATTAACCACAAAGGTGCATTAGTTCCAGCAACCAACGTTTTTTTAAATTTTGACACCAAACTTCCTGCTTTAGATATTGAAAAACTAAAAGTCAATGTCGATTCCATCTTTTTCAATTTGGGAAAAGATTATGTCAAAGCTATTATAAAAACAGAAGGAGTAAGCAAACCAAGCATCGATGCAAAAATCAATACTGCTGTAGATTTAGCCAATTTAGATAGCGCTTTCGGTATTGGAAATATGGATTTGAAAGGAAAGCTAAATATTGCTATTAATTCAAAAGGGATTTATGACAAAGTCAATAAAGTTATCCCTATTACTAAAGGCACAATTTCGCTTAAAAACGGTTATCTGAAAACCGATTATTATCCTAATCCTATAAAAAACATTACTCTTCTTGCTAATGTATCTGATAATTCTGGTTCGCTCAAAGATTTAAAAATCAATCTCTCGCCTGCATCATTTGAATTTGAAGGGAAACCAATTTATGTGCAAGCAATACTTGAAAATTTAGAAAATGTCAACTATGACATTAAGGCAAAAGGCGAATTGGAATTGGCAAAAATCTACAAAGTTTTCTCAACCAAAGGATTGGATTTAGAAGGTTACATCAAAGCAGATGTTGTTTTTAAAGGAACACAATCGGATGCATCGAATGGAAATTATCATAAATTAAATAACAAAGGAGTACTAGTACTTAGAAATATCAAAACCACTTCGGACTATCTGCCAAAACCATTTTTAATAAAAGATGGAACATTTGTCTTCAATCAAGACAAAATGAATTTCAACAACTTCAATGCTATTTATGGTCAATCTGATTTGAAGATGAATGGTTATATGCAAAATGTTATTGACTTTGTTCTATCTCAAAAAGCGGTTTTAAAAGGAAATTTCACCTTGACTTCTAGCTACATAAACATCAATGAATTCATGCCAAAAGCCGAAGTTCCCAATCAAACAACCTCATCCGAAAGTAAAATTGACACTAAGAATGAGACTGAATCAGGTGTGCTAATCATTCCAGCCAATTTGGATTTAAAATTTAATTGTTTGGCTCAAAAAGTTGACTTTGATGAATTAAAAATGCAAAACCTAAAAAGCGAAGTTGTAATTAATAACGGGAAACTTATGCTCAATAAATCTGGCTTCAATATTATTGGTTCTAACGTAAATATGGATATTGTTTATGGAAGTGAAACAGCTAAAAAAGCTTTTTTTGACTTTAAAGTTGTTGCCAAAGAATTTGATGTAAAACGTGCTTATAACGAAATCAAAATGTTTCGTGAAATGGCATCTGCTGCCGAAAGTGCCGAAGGTATTATTTCGTTAGATTATAATGTGGCTGGAAAATTAAACGACCAAATGCAACCTATTTATCCATCATTATCTGGTGGTGGAATTCTTTCAGTAAAAGATGTAAAAATGAAAGGTTTCAAAATGTTTAATGCTGTTAGCAAAAAAACAGGAAAAGACGCAATCAAAAATCCAGATTTATCAAAAGTGGATATTAAAACTACTATCAAAAACAATATTATAACTATCGAAAGATTCAAGTTTAAAGTTGCTGGATTTAGACCAAGGATAGAAGGAACAACCAGTTTTGATGGAAAATTAAATATCAAAATGCGTTTAGGATTACCGCCACTGGGAATTATTGGAATTCCGCTTACGGTAACTGGCACACAAGAAAATCCGAAAGTAAAATTGGGTAAAAAAGGCGAAGATATAGAAGAAACAGAATATAATGACAACGATTCAGAATCATTAAAACTACCTAAATAATCTGTTTTCTTGAATAGGAAAATTCTATTATTATATAATTTTTTCCTAAATAATAGCACTGCATTACTAAAACAAGTTTGTTTATCTTTGCATTTCAAAATTTTGATTGTATGGAAACCGTTGCCGAAAATACACTTCCAATTGGAAAACCAAAATGGCTGAAAGTAAAATTGCCTATTGGCCAAAAATATACTGAACTACGCGGATTGGTTGACAAATACCAACTCAACACTATTTGTACATCGGGAAGTTGTCCAAATATGGGCGAATGTTGGGGCGAAGGAACCGCAACGTTTATGATTTTGGGAAATATTTGTACTCGTTCATGTGGTTTTTGTGGCGTAAAAACAGGTCGTCCAGAAGATGTCGATTGGGATGAACCCGAAAAAGTAGCTCGTTCGATCAAATTGATGAAAATTAAACATGCTGTAATTACTAGTGTTGACCGTGACGATATAAAAGACATGGGGTCTATCATTTGGAAAGAAACCATCATGGCAATCAGAAGAATGAATCCAACAACTACACTTGAAACATTAATACCCGATTTTCAAGGTGTAGAACGCAATATCGACAGAATTATCGAAGCCAATCCAGAGGTAGTTTCGCATAATATGGAAACCGTTCGCCGATTGACTCGCGAAGTACGAATTCAGGCAAAATACGACAGAAGTTTAGCGGTTTTAAAATACCTAAAAGAAAAAGGTATTCGCAGAACCAAATCGGGAATCATGCTTGGATTAGGCGAAACAGAAGCAGAAGTCATTGAAACCATGCAAGATATTCGCAATCAGAATGTGGATATCATTACTATTGGTCAATATTTACAACCAAGTAAAAAACATTTACCTGTAAAAGAATTTATCACACCAGAGCAATTTGAAAAATACGAAAAACTAGGAAAAGAAATGGGATTCCGTCATGTAGAAAGTGGCGCTTTGGTGCGTTCTAGTTATCATGCAGAAAAGCACATTTTGTAAATACGAGGCACGAAGTTAGAAGTACGAAATAATGAAAACAAAAATTGCTATTAATGGTTTTGGACGTATTGGACGAAATCTTTTTAGATTACTTCTCAATCATCCAACTATTGAAGTTGTGGCGATAAATGATATTGCTGACAATCTCACGATGGCTCATCTTATAAAATACGATAGCATTCACGGTGTTTTGCCTTACGATGTCACTTTTGATGACAATCATATTATTGTTGACACCAAAAAGTATTTATTTTTTCATCAAAAAGAGATTTCAAATCTTAATTGGGAAAATATCGACATTGTTATTGAATCAACGGGAAAGTTTAAAACTTTTGATGAAATCAATAAGCATATAATTTCAGGTGCTAAAAAAGTAATCCTATCAGCACCATCAGAAGTAGAAGAAATCAAAACTGTGGTTTTGGGCGTAAACGAACACATTCTCGATGGAAGCGAAACAATTGTTTCCAACGCGAGTTGTACGACCAATAACGCTGCTCCAATGATAAAAGTGATTAACGAACTTTGCGGTATCGAGCAAGCGTATATTACAACTGTTCACTCCTACACTACCGATCAAAGTTTGCACGACCAGCCTCATAAAGATTTGCGAAGAGCACGTGGCGCAAGTCAATCGATTGTACCAACAACAACTGGTGCTGCTAAAGCATTGACCAAAATATTTCCAGAAATGGAAGGAAAAATAGGTGGTTGCGGTATTCGCGTTCCTGTTCCAGATGGTTCGTTAACCGATATTACTTTCAATGTGAAACGCGCCGTAACGATTGACGAAATTAATGCCGCTTTCCAAAAAGCATCTCAAACCAACTTAAAAGGAATTCTAGATTACACCGAAGATCCAATTGTTTCGGTAGATATTATAGGTAATAAAAACTCATGCCTTTTTGATGCACAACTTACATCGGTTATCGACAAAATGGTAAAAGTAGTCGGCTGGTACGATAACGAAATAGGCTATTCGAGCCGAATTATTGATTTGATTCACTACATAAATAAGTAAGAGCGAATGGCTTGGGCTTTTATATAATCCATTTTCCCGCTTTCCGCTCTACTTCGTGCCACTCCAATCGGGGCTATTTAGGTTTTATATTGCTACTAAATTAGTAGTTTTTAATCAACTCTCTAATCAACAATCGCACATGAGGTTCTGCTTTTTGAGCGGCTTTTAAAACTTCGGCGTGGTTTACTTCTTCAATGTTTTCTTCGTCACCCATATCGGTAATTACAGAAAGTCCGAAACATTCCATTTCCATATGTCGAGCCACAATAACTTCGGGAACAGTTGACATTCCAACACAATCAGCACCTAAAATTTTCACCATTTTGTATTCGGCTAAGGTTTCAAAAGTTGGACCTTGCAAACCAAGGTAAATACCGTCGTGAACAGTTATATTATTTTCTGTAGCAAGACTTTTGGCTTTTACCATCATCGCTTTACTATATGGTTCGCTCATATTGACAAATCTTGGGCCAAAACGCTCGTCATTTTTTCCATGCAATGGATGTTCTGGCATCAAGTTAATGTGGTCTTTAATAATCACAATCGAACCTACTTTATAACTCGGATTCACACCACCAGAAGCATTTGACACTACCAATTTGGTCACGCCAAGATATTTCATCACTCTAACCGGAAAAGTAACTTGTTTCATGTCATAGCCTTCATAAAAATGAAAACGACCTTGCATAGCCACCACTTTTTTATCGCCAATAGTTCCAAAAACCAACGCACCTTTATGACCTTGCACAGTCGAAACAGGAAAATTTGGAATTTCAGTATAAGGCAATGTATGTTCAATCTTGATATCATCAGTAAAACTGCCTAATCCAGATCCCAAAATCACTCCATACTCTGGCGTAAAGCCTGTTTTTTCTTTAATATAATTAACGGTTTCTTGTACTTGTTCCCACATAATTTGTAATGTTTTTGTCAAAATTATCACTGTTTGCAACAAAACTACTTTTTATTGGTAAATAGAAAAGTGATTTTAAATTGCTGTTTTTTAACCTAACATAATCCTTTTCGGTAGTGATAATTAACTTGTTATTTGCTTTATTTTGTATTTCTATTAAATCTTTTTCTGTAAAAAAATGATGGTCAGGATAAACCAACGTTTCGTCTTTATCAGCCTGCAAATATCCGAAAAAGGGTTCAGGTTTTGCAATTCCAGCCAAAAGTAATTTAGCATCATGCTTTATTTCTTCAACCTTTTTACTTTCTAATTCGTTGTAAACTTTATCATCATAATCAATATAACTAAAAAATAATCTTTCAACATTGTCATTCTGACGAAGGAAGAACCTCATTTTTCTTCTTATATTTTCTTGTGCAATTTCCGATAAATCTTTGGGACATTTCGTGACAATTATCACATCGGCACGATTGGCGCCATTTCTGCTTTCGCGAAGATTTCCTGTTGGCAACATATAATCATCGCAAAACAAATCATCATAGGCTGTTAACAAAATGTAGAAACCAGCTTTCACTTTTCGGTGTTGAAATGCATCATCTAGCAAAATCACATCGGGTTTGTCTTTCAAATTCAATAATTGTTCAATGCCATTTTTTCTATTAGCATCGACTGCTACTTTTATTTCAGGGAATTTTTGATGCATTTGAAACGGTTCATCGCCCAAAATTTCGGCAGTAGAATGTTCATTTGCCAAAACAAAACCTTTTGATTTTCGCTTATAACCACGACTCAACGTTGCCATTTTATAACTAGGCGAAAGCAATCGTATTAAATATTCAATTTGTGGCGTTTTTCCAGTGCCACCAACACTAAGGTTTCCAACTGCAATAATGGGAATGCCAAACGAATACGATTTTAGAATTCCTTTATCAAAAAGTAAATTTCTGATAGCAGTTATCAATCCGTATAAAATAGAAAATGGGAAAAGTAAATACCTCAAAATTATCATGCTACGAAAGTATAATTTTTTATCTTTGGAATGAAATAAATTTTTCTGCATGAAAATAAAACAATTACTCACAATCCTAGAAGAAATGGCACCTTTGGCTTATGCTGAAGATTTTGACAACGTAGGATTATTGGTTGGAAATCGAGAAAATGAAGCAACTGGCGTTTTGGTTTGCCACGATGCATTAGAAAGTGTGATTGACGAAGCCATTACTAAAAATTGCAACTTGGTAGTTTGTTTTCATCCAATCTTATTTTCTGGAATCAAAAAAATTACCGGAAAAAACTACGTTGAACGCTCCATTCTTAAAGCAATCAAAAATGACATTGCCATTTACGCTGTTCATACCGCTTTAGACAATCATAAAAAGGGTGTCAACAAAATTTTATGTGATGCTTTGGGTATAAAAAACACTAAAGTACTTGTTCCTAAAAACAATTTTATTCAAAAATTAGTTACCTATACCATACCCGAAAATGTTGAAAAATTGCGAAATGCTTTGTTTGATGCTGGCGCTGGTAAAATTGGAAATTATGAAGATTGTAGTTTCACTTCGCAAGGAATTGGAACGTATATGGGAAATGAAAATAGCAATCCAGAAATTGGTGAACGATTTGAATTTGTAGAAGCGCAAGAAATAAAAATCGAAGTTACTTTTGAAAAATATTTGCAGTCCAAAATACTAAAAGCACTTTTTTCAAATCATGTATACGAAGAAGTAGCTTACGAAATTTACGATATGCAAAATTCGCATCAAAATATTGGTATGGGAATGATGGGTGAGCTTGAAAAACCAATGGGTGAACTCGAATTTTTAGCTTTTGTAAAAGACAAAATGCAATGTGGTGGTATTCGACATTCGGCATTACTAGGCAAAAAAATTCAGAAAGTTGCTGTTCTCGGAGGTTCTGGAAGTTTTGCCATTAAAAATGCAATTCAGGCAAATGTTGACGTTTTTTTAACAGCCGATTTAAAATACCATGACTTTTATCAAGCTGAAAACCAACTAGTTTTAGCCGATATTGGCCACTTTGAAAGCGAAAGATATACAAAAAATTATATTGTTGATTTTCTTAAAGAAAAAATTACTAATTTTGCACCTGATTTGTCGCAAGACAGAATTGTTTTATCAGAAGAAAATACAAATCCAGTTAAGTACTTATAAAATATGGCTACTACAAAAGAATTAAGCGTTGAAGAAAAGTTAAGAGCGCTTTACGATTTACAGTTAATCGACACTAGAATTGACGAAATTAGAAACGTAAGAGGTGAATTACCTTTAGAAGTAGAAGATCTTGAAGATGAAGTAGCTGGTTTGACCACACGTAACGAAAAACTAAAAGCAGATCTCGAAAGTATCGAAGAGCAAATCAAAGCAAAGAAAAGTGCTATCGAAGAGCACCAAGAAGCAATCAAAAAATACACAAAACAACAAGATTCTGTTCGTAACAACAGAGAGTTTAATTCCTTGACCAAAGAAGTTGAATTTCAAGAATTAGAAATCCAATTGGCCGAAAAACAAATCAAAGAATTGAGAGCTTCTATGGAGCATAAAAAAGAAGTGATTGCCAACTCTAAAGAAAAATTAGAACAAAAATCTACGCACTTAAAACATAAAAAAGCAGAATTAAACGATATTATGGCAGAAACCGAAAAAGAAGAAACCTTCTTAATTCAAAAATCTGCTGAGTATGAAGGACTAATCGAAGAAAGATTACTAGCTGCATACAAAAGAATTCGTTCTAGCGTAAGAAACGGTTTAGCAGTAGTTTCTATTGAGCGTGGTGCTTCGGCTGGTTCATTCTTTACAATTCCTCCACAGACACAAGTTGAAATTGCTGGCCGCAAAAAAATCATTACCGACGAGCATTCTGGAAGAATTCTAGTTGATGCTTCTCTTGCAGAAGAAGAAAGAGAAAAAATGGAAAAGTTGTTCGCCACTATATAATTTAAAAAATCCCGATTCGTCGGGATTTTTTTTGACTAATTCTATAATTTTTTTCTTTTTTGAAACTCAAAAAAATTCAATATTATCTTTTAACCAAATCCATTGGAGCTTATCTTAATGGACTTAGTTATGTTGCTCCCAACAAAGCAACAAACAAGGCTTACCAACTTTTCAGTCAACCTCGAAAAGGCAGGTTAAAACAAGAAGAATTACCCGAAATTTTGAGAGAGGTAACCAAAGTAACTCTCGAATTTCAACATCACAAAATCCAAACCTATCACTGGAAAGGAAATGAGAAAGTAATTCTATTAGTTCACGGTTGGGAAAGCAATGCATCTCGTTGGAAAAAACTTTTAGTGTATTTAAAACAAACACCTTATACCATCATCGCAGTCGATGCTCCTGCCCACGGTTTGTCGTCTGGCAATGAGTTCAATGCAATTTTATACTCGGAATTTATAAACATTGTCGCTCAAAAATACAATCCAACAGCAATTATTGGACATTCTGTTGGTGGCATGGCAAGTTTATATTATCAGTCAAAATTTCAAAATCAAAACCTAGAAAAGTTAATTTTATTGGGCGCACCATCCGATTTGGAAGTTATTTTTAACAATTTCATAAAAATGCTAAGCCTTAATTCACGCATGCAAAAAAACCTTGAAAAGCATTTTATCCAAAAGTTCAACTTGCAACTCAAGGACTTTTCGGGCATTCATTTTGGAAAAAAAATCAATACCAAAGGCATCATTGCTCACGACCTTAAAGACAAAGTAGTACTGTTTTCCGAAGGCGAGAAAATTGCACGTTCATGGCAACAAGCTAAATTTATCAAAACCAAAGGTTACGGACATAGCCTACATAAAACCGCACTTTATCAAGAAATAATTGCTTTTTTAGGAGCGTAAAGGCTTGCACATTTTAGCAATCCATTTTCCTGCCGCCGTTTCAATCTTTTTTAAAGAAAAAAGGATTTCCACTCTGTCAGGGCTAGTAAGCCAATGTATTTTTGTAAAATTATTTTTCAAAATAAAAAATAGTGTAAATTTACAATTCAATTACCATCAAAAATGCAACAAAATATTCATCCCGAAATCATAAAAGAATTAGAAAAAATTGTTGGTACCGACTATGTTTTTTTAGACGAAGAAACACGTAACCATTACGGTCATGACGAAACCGAAGACTATGTTTTTCCACCAAATGTAGTTTTGAAACCAGCCAGTGCTCAAGAAGTTTCCCAAATTATTAAAGTAGCCAATACACATAAAATTCCAGTAACGCCAATTGGGGCGCGAACTGGTTTAAGCGGTGGTGCACTAAGTATACACCAAGGAATTGGTTTAGCAATGGACAGATTCAACAACATCCTAGAAATTGACGAACTAAATCTTCAAGTTACAGTTGAGCCAGCCGTTATTACACAAGTGCTAAGAGAAACCGTTGCCCAAAAAGGATTGTTCTATCCGCCCGACCCAAGTAGTCAAGGTAGTTGTTGGATTGGCGGAAACGTTGCCGAAAACGCTGGTGGTGCAAGAGCTGTAAAATATGGCGTAACAAAAGATTATGTACTAAACCTTGAAATTGTTTTGCCAACAGGTGAAATTATTTGGACAGGTGCCAATACGCTAAAAAATTCAACAGGTTACAATTTTACACAATTATTAGTGGGAAGCGAAGGGACACTCGGCGTAATCACCAAAATCGTTTTAAAGTTGATTCCTGCCGTTTCGCATAATATTTTGCTGTTAGTCCCTTTTTACAAAGCAAGCCAAGCCTGCGAAGCCGTTTCGGCTATTTTTAGAGCAGGTATTGTTCCAAGTGCATTAGAGTTTATGGAACGTGATGCTATCGATTGGAGTTTGAAATTCATAGACGGATTAAACATCCAAATAAAAGATGATGTTCAAGCACATTTGCTGATTGAAGTTGACGGAAATTATCCAGATATTTTATTTCAAGAAGCTGAAAAAATCACAACTGTTTTAGAACAA
>CAZLEU010000045.1:0-20592 GCA_964558625.1 uncultured Flavobacterium sp. | reverse complement strand
TATCCTACCAAGTGAAGATGTAAAAGAAACCATATTAGAATTTATAGCAAGCCAAGAAATAGATATTCTAGCCATGCTAACCTACAAACGAAGCTTCTTTGAATCACTTTTCAGTTCAAGTTTTACCGAAAAGATATCATATATAAGTGATATTCCAATTCTAGCACTTCACGAATAAAATCAATCATTTCTAAAAACTGAAAAACCTTCCTGAGCGAATCGGGAAGGTTTTTTTATTAAAAAAAATAGTGAGAATTTTATTTCTTAACTAAATCTTCAGGTTTAACACCTACTAATACTCCTGGAAGTTTAATTGGTGATCCCATTTGCGCTAAGAAACTACCTTGAACTTCTCCTGTTTTGTAGGTTGTGAAACCAATTCTATATAATCCCATAACTAGAGATTTTGTTGGATTAGAAGTATCACTAGTAATTCTCATTAATGAGTTATACTTGCTACCAGATGGTTGAGCAGGCATATCACTTGAATCATCATTACTTTCGATAGTGGTCCATTTAGCTGTTTTGGCTTTCGCAGCAATATCTTCTACTTTTAAAACACCTTCAGCTCTTTCAAAAGTCACCCATGTATCAAAGAAGTTTTTGGTATCAGTAGCATTTGCAGTATAATCGGCAGATACATAATCTGTTGCAGATGGTTTTGCTGAATCTGGAACTGGAGAAATCATTCTAATTCCGATTTCTGGAGCTGCAACTGGAACCCAAACATATATATAATACATTTTTTTTCCATTTTTTACTTCATCAGGTTGTGAACCTGGTTTTATGTAACCAAAATAACTTGTCAAATCGGTATAAGGAACTCTAATTTCTTTTCCCATTACAGATTTTTTTGCTAAGTCAGCTCCAAATTTGTCTAATTTTTGTGCTGTTGCAGATGTGATAACTCCTAAGCAAATTGCAGTTGCCAATAAAATTTTTTTCATAGTTTGTTGATTAATTTATCCTACTCTTATGGATTTTCGGTATCTCCTTGAAATTGTTCATGTTAAACAAACTTAACTTAAAAAAAATAAACACAAAAATTTTGTTAATAAAATGTTGAACCACCTAAAAACTGAAAAACCTTCCTGAGCGAATCGGGAAGGTTTTTACTATGGTTGGGTTAGTTAAGATACTAGTTATTCAACATGACAGGCATTACCAACATGGTTACGGTTTCACCATCATCCAATCCATCAACTGGTGTTAAAATACCTGCGCGGTTTGGCATTGACATTTCCAACATAATCATGTCCGATTGTAGGTTAGTCAACATCTCGGTCAAGAAGCGTGAATTGAAACCAATTTGCATATCATCACCTTGGTAATCGCAAGTCAATCTTTCTTCTGCTTTGTTAGAGTAGTCGATATCTTCTGCAGAAATATTCAATTCTGTTCCTGCAATTTTCAAACGAATTTGGTGCGTCGTTTTGTTAGAAAAAATAGCCACACGACGAACAGAATTCAAGAATTGAACTCTATCAATCATCAACTTATTAGGGTTTTCTTTTGGAATAACCGCCTCATAATTAGGATATTTACCATCAATCAAACGACACATTAATACATAATTTTCAAAAGAAAAAGTAGCATTGGCATCATTGTATTCAATTTTTACTTCTGCTTCAGAAGCACCTAGAATACTTTTTAAAATATTCAAAGGTTTTTTAGGCATGATAAAATCAGCTACTTGAGATGCTTTTACATCGGTACGAGCGTATTTTACTAGTTTGTGAGCATCTGTTGCTACAAAAATCAATCCTTCTGGAGAAAACTGAAAGAACACACCCGACATTACTGGACGTAAATCATCGTTTCCAGCAGCAAAAATAGTTTTGCTAACAGCAGTTGCCAATACTTCGGCAGGCACTAGAGTAGTAGAAGGATCATCTAAACTAACAGATTTAGGAAATTCTTCACCTGGTGCATACGCCAATGCATATTTACCCGAATTAGAACTAATCTCTATAGTGTTGTTTTCTTCAACTGTAAAAGTAAGAGGTTGTTCTGGAAATGTTTTTAGGATTTCTAATAAAAGTTTGGCTGGTACAGCAACACTTCCTTTGCTTTTAGACTCAATTTCTAAAGTGGCAGACATAGTAGTTTCTAAATCAGATGCCGAAACGGTTAAGGTTTTGCTATCTAATTCAAACAAAAAATTATCTAGAATAGGTAAGGTATTACTACTGTTTATAACGCTTCCTAATACTTGAAGTTGTTTTAATAAGTACGAACTCGATACTATAAATTTCATCTCTATTGTGTTTTATATTTTAAAAAAAGAAAAACAAGGTTCCTTTTTTTGTAGCTACAAATATATTCTAATCTTGCTTATCTTAAAAAGAATTTTATCAACATTAATTGGAATACTTTCTTTTTCTTAAATACGTAAATAAAAGTCCAAACAGCACCAATAGGAGTATTGGCAGTCCGACCGTTAGGATTTGGGAGCTTGTGTACTTTTCTTGTACTTTTTCTACATCGAGCATAGGCAAATTCACATCTTTACTTCTAATGTTAATAAGTCCAGTATCATCTAGTAGATAATTGACACAATTCATCATAAAATCCTTGTTTCCATACAATACACTTGTCCATTTATCATAACCCAGTTCCAAAGGGCGGAAATTTTTATCCAATTGATTTTTTACAACATCAGCATCAGAAACCACAATCATCTTAGTAGACTTTCCTGTTGTTAAAAATGTTTTATCTTCAAACGGCAATACGCGGTTTTCATACACCGAATGAAACTTCCCTTCCAAAAGAACGGCTACAGGAATAGTCCCTTTGGTAGCATACTCTCCTGGGTTTGGTTCTTCGGTTACACTATTTAAAGTTATTTCAACAGGTGTTCCAACAGGTCTAGAAAGTTTAGAAGACGACAATAAAACTGTTTTCGAAATATCATTTTTAAGAATTTCAATCGGATTGGCAAATTCAAACTTAATTCCATCAATATTCTTTACAATAGGATGGTTTAGTGTTGGGTAAATTAACGGCGAATATTTCCAGAAATACTGCGTATATTGAGTTGAACTTCCTTGTTGACCAGTAGCCAATTTTATAGGAGTGGCATACTCATCTTTAATCAAATCGGGACGAATACGAATCCCATATTTGAAAAATAGATCATTTAAACCCAAATCATTAGGGAAGGCTAGTGTCGAACCTGAGTCATTATACAAGCTATCCATTTCCATATTCACTTGGTCTACCAACCAAAGCGTTTTTCCTCCACTTACAATATACTGGTCTAATACTTGTTTTTCTTCATCAGAGAAGTGCTGTGTTGGTTTTGCAATAATTGCCAAGTCATATTTTTTAAGATAAGCCAGACTTTCTTGTGGCTTTTTAGCAACAGAATCAAGGGTGAAAGTTCCGATATAATAATTTTCACGTACCTGTTTGATAAAATCGGCCATGAGCAAATCGTGCATTTCACCATTTCCCTTAATAACAGCTACTTTTTTCTGTTTGTCTTTTACAACAGTGTTAAAAGCATTCGCAAATGCATATTCCAAATGTTGTACAGAACTATTTACTTTTTCGGCTGTAGAGGCACCCATAAGGTTTTTTAGCAATGGTACTTTGGTACTTTTTCCTTTATAAGTAACAATAGCCCACGGAAATACCATAGCCTGCGACTGTTTCCCTTTCTCATTAACCGAAACATTAATTGGTGTCAAACCACGTTCCATAAACGATTGCATGATAACTTCTTGCTCAGTCTCATCTTCAATAGGATTTACAAACTGAAAAGTAATATCGCGATTATAGGCCTTGAACTCTTCTAATAATTGTTGTGTTTCGGTTTGCAATTTTTTGAATTCACCTGGGAAATCACCTTTTAGAAAAACATCAATTATAAGCGGTTCTTTCACTTCTTTTATAATCGATAAAGAAGTTTTAGAAAGGGTATATCGCTTATCTTGTGTTAAGTCAAGACGAAAGAAAAAGAAATGACCAATACTATTTAATGCGAGTAACCCAACAACAATGAAGGCTAATTTTTTTAAATTATTTTGTGTAGTTGCTTTCATTACGATTTCAAAGATTTAAGGTTAAAAACAGTGAACGAAAGAAACAAAACAGTGATAGAAACAAAGTAAATTACATCTCGAGTATCAAGAACACCGCGACCCATACTTTGAAAATGATTTTTCATTCCAAATGATGCTACGAAGTCTTCAAATCCAGTAATAAGTGTTGCAATCCCATCAAAACCAAAATAGAAAAAGAAACATACAAAAACAGCAATGATAAATGCTACAATTTGATTTTCAGAAAGAGTAGAAGTAAAAATACCTATGGCAGAATAAGCTGCAACTAAGAATAATAAACCAAAATAAGAACCTAATGTGCTTCCCAAATCGATATTACCTTCGGGTAAACCCAATCCGTAAAGAATATAAACATACACTAATGTTGGAAGAAGAGCCATTACAATTAGAAAAAAAGCACCAAAAAATTTACCGTTTACAATTTGCCAAATTGATAGTGGTTTGGTTAGTAAAAGTTCTATTGTTCCTTGCTTCTTTTCATCAGAAAAACTGCGCATCGTCACCGCCGGAATAAGAAAAATTAAAATCCAAGGTGCAATGGTAAAAAAAGGTGTCATATCGGCAAAACCAGAATTTAAAATATTGTATTCACCCTGAAAAACCCATAAAAATAATCCGTTGAGTAATAGGAAAATGGCAATAACCAAATAACCTATTGGCGAACCAAAAAAGGATTTTATTTCTCGTAAAACTATTGATTTCATATTTTTATATTTGTTTAAAAGTTTAAACGTTTCTATGTTTAAAATGGTTTAATTCCTAACTTTAAACTAGATTGAACAGCTTTAAACTAGCGAAACTAACTTATCCACGCTCCACGCTTCTGGTTTATCATTAAATAATTTTTTGGTAAACGTCCAAACTTCGTCAAATAGGGCCGATTTTCTATAATTCTCCAAATCATTTTCGGTTTCCCAATGACTGTATGTAAAAAACACACACGGATTGTTTTTATCTTGATATAATTCAAGTAAACGGTTTCCGGGTGAATTTCGTATATGTTCTTTCATTATTTCAAAATTCCCCAAAAAAGCGGGAATAGATTCTTCATGAAAAGACATTTTAACTATTCGTATTAGCATAATTTCTCATTTTAATTAAACACTATAGAAATAACATCTCTATAACCGATACCCAATAAACTCGATGCAGAACCAACGGTAGCAGGGTTGCTCCTAAAGATGGCTATTTCAAGAAAACCAGATTCGTTAAAAATCGCCAATTTATCTCCTTCATAATTTTTCACTTCATAATTACCAGCGTTTGCAATATCAGAATATTTTGCAAAAATAGTTTTTAATGTATTCTTTTTTGCAAAAGCATATTTTTCATTCAAAATAACTTCATACGGTCGGTTTTTTCCAATCTCCAAGAAAAGTGCTTTGCTAATATTGGTTACTACGTTTCCAAAGTGATCGATATAAATTACCGAACCCTTTATAGTCCTTTTATCATCTGAAATAACAGGTTTTAAATCGGTTATATCTTTAATCTCTTTAATCTCTTTACCAATAACATTGAGCAAACCACCTTTTGCCAAATGACAAGCCACTTTTACAAAAACATCCAAATCGGTAGCTTCTGGTAATAACCTATCATGAATAGTAATCGCTACAATTTTTTGAGGGACAACCTTTTGAATCAACATACTCAATATCCCATTGTCTGCACATACAAAAAAATGATCATTCCATTGCATGGCAATATGCTGGTTTTCTTTGCTTCTTTCAATGTCAACACCAATTAAGTGTACGGTACCTTTTGGAAAACTGGCATAAGCCGAATTCAAAATATAACTTGCCTCTGTAATATTAAAGGCATCAATATGGTGTGAAATATCTACAATTTTAGCATCCCAAAATTCAGATAAAATTTTCCCTTTCAAAGCACCAACAAAATGGTCTTTTAATCCGTAATCGGTAGTAAGGGTAATTATTGACATAAATTTGTTTATAACTATATGATTAGCCTACTTATCTCGCTAACTAATATCATTAAATTTGAAATGATTGCAAAGCTACTAATAATTAGTAAAAAAAATAATTAAAAACCACTTCCATTTGAACGAACGTATAATAGAATTACACGACATCGCTCCAAAAGAGTTTTGGGGTGCTCAAGATGCTCATCTTGAAACAATTAAAAAATACTATCCCAAGCTAAAAATAGTTGCTCGAGGCACGACACTAAAAGCTTTTGGTGAAAAAGAAGAACTTGATGAGTTTGAAAACCGTTTCAATCGATTGATGTTGCATTTTACACGCTATAATAATATTGACACCAACGTTATCGATAGGGTTATCCAAAGCAATTCGCATGAAGAACATCGTATGCCCGATCACGACAAGATTTTGGTACATGGAATAGGAGGAAAGCTCATAAAAGCCCTAACACCCAATCAACAAAAACTGGTTGATTATGTATACAAAAACGACATGGTATTTGCCATTGGTCCTGCAGGAACGGGAAAAACATATACAGGTGTAGCCCTAGCAGTCAAGGCACTAAAAGAAAAACAAGTCAAGCGAATTATATTAACACGTCCAGCTGTTGAAGCAGGAGAAAATCTTGGTTTCTTACCTGGTGATATGAAAGAAAAGCTAGATCCCTACATGCAACCTTTGTATGATGCTTTGCGTGACATGTTACCTCCGCAAACCCTTGAAGACTATATCTTGAAAGGAATAATTCAGATTGCACCTCTAGCATTTATGCGTGGAAGAACACTAGACAATGCCTTTGTTATTTTGGACGAGGCGCAAAATACAACCCATTCTCAAATGAAAATGTTCTTAACTCGTATGGGAAAAAACGCCAAGTTTATGATAACAGGCGATCCAGGACAAGTAGATTTACCAAGAAGAACCATTTCGGGACTCAAAGAGGCCATTCTTATTCTAAAAGATGTAGAAGGAATAGGAATTATATACCTTGATGACAAAGATATTGTGCGTCACAGATTGGTTAAAAAAGTCATTGATGCATACAAAAGTATCGAGAATCACGATTGATAAAAACGCTTTTTTTGAATAACATAAACTCTGTCAACTGTATAAACAGTGGCAGAGTTTTTTTTTATCAATTATATATATAGCACATAGAATACGACATTCATTCAATAGAAACTTACTTTTTTATCATTTGCTAATTTAACACAAAAGCCTATATTTGTTAAAATTTAGTTAACAATAAACCTTTAAATTCTTTACAATTAAAACAATACTAATTACGGGTGCCGCAGGCGGACTAGGAGCAGCAACAGCCAACTATTTTGCCCAAAAAGGTTGGAATGTTATTGCCACAATGGTATGTTTGAGTGAGAAAACTATTTTTGATGGCTTTCCCAATATAAAATGTTATGAACTCAATGTTACTTCATCAGAAAGCATCGAAAAAGCAAGAGAGACAATCCTAAACGATTATAAATCAATAGATGTTATTATTAATAATGCAGGAGTTGGTTACAGAAGTTTTGTAGAACTCTCAGAAGACGCCAAGATAGATTCGATTGTAGATATTAATTGGCTAGGGGTAGTGAAGGTATGTCGCGCTTTTATTCCACATTTTAGAAAACAAAAGAACGGACAATTTATTAATATATCTTCTATTGCAGGATTGGTCAATTTACCATTAGGAAGTTTTTATCATTCAACTAAACAAGCAGTAGAAAGTTTTTCTGAGTGTATGGCATATGAATTGATGGATTTCAATATAAGTGTATGTACCGTTCAATTTGGTAATGCTCCTACTAATTTTCAAAAAAACGTTGCCAAATGTGAGGCAACTTCAATTGATTCGTATAATAATATGATGTTCAAAATAACCAATATTTTGAACAAAAAAACATGTAAAAACCATGATTTGACTAACTGTATAGTTGAAAAATTGTATAAAATTGCAGAAAATCCAAATAAGAATTTTAGAAAATATTCAATCGGTTTTGATGCTAATTTGATGAAATATTTGAGAAAACTTTTGGGTTATCGATTATTTAGTGTTGTAATACGAAACTACGTTTTAAAGAAGTAAAAATAATTGTATTTGAGTGCAAAAGAAACTATTTTTGCAAAACAACACACACACACATACACAACTAATGAATACAATAACAACAACACAGTTCAATTTCCCTAATCAAAAATCTGTTTACCGAGGTAAAGTTCGTGAAGTTTACAATATAAACGATGAACTATTGGTGATGATTGCAACCGATAGACTTTCTGCTTTTGATGTAGTAATGCCAAAAGGAATTCCCTATAAAGGACAAATTTTGAATCAAATAGCAACTAAGTTTATGCAACTTACCGATGATATTGTTCCCAATTGGTTAATTGCAACACCCGATCCAAATGTTGCAATTGGATATTTGTGCGAACCATTCAAAGTAGAAATGGTCATTAGAGGCTACCTATCGGGTCATGCAGCTCGAGAATATGCACAAGGAAAAAGAATGCTATGTGGTGTAGAAATGCCAGATGGATTAAAAGAAAATGATAAATTTCCTATCCCAATAATTACGCCAACAACCAAAGCAGATAATGGTTCACACGATGAAGATATTTCACGTGAGGCCATTTTGGAAAAAGGAATTGTGAGCGAAAAAGATTATTTAATCCTAGAAAAATATACCCGTGCTTTATACCAACGAGGAACCGAAATAGCTGCTTCTAGAGGATTAATTTTGGTTGACACCAAATATGAGTTTGGCAAAACAAAAGAAGGGAAAATTGTACTGATTGACGAAATTCATACACCCGATTCTTCTCGTTATTTTTATGCCGACGGCTACCAAGAACGCCAAAACAATAATGAAGAACAAAAACAATTGTCCAAAGAGTTTGTTCGTCGTTGGTTGATAGAAAATGGTTTTCAAGGCAAAGAAGGACAACAAATTCCTGATATGACTGATGAGTATATACAATCAGTATCGGATCGATATATTGAACTTTATGAGAATATTATCGGCGAAAAATTTGTAAAAGCTGATATTGTCAATATCAATGAACGAATTGAAACAAATGTCGTTTCCTATTTGAAAAGCGTATAAAATTCACAAGACTCAAGCGTCACATTATTCCAAATAAAAACGTCTCAAATCAAGTGTGTTTTGAGACGTTTTTAGTATTAATATAAACTAGGAAATTTACTAGGGTTACTTTCGTGCATTATGTCATAAACCTTTTCATAAATATCTTCAATTGAAGGTTTTGAAAAATAATCCCCATCAGTTCCATAAGCCGGTCTATGTGGTTTAGACGTAAGCGTATATGGTTTACTGTCTAGATAAGCATACGCATTTTGTTCATCCACAATTTGTTGCAAAATATAAGCAGAAGCACCACCCGGAACATCCTCATCTATTATTAGTAAACGATTGGTTTTCTTAATGCTTTTTAGAATTCCTTTTTCAATATCAAATGGCAATAACGATTGGATATCAATAATTTCACAATCAATGCCGATTTCTAATAACTCTTTTGCTGCTTGCTCTACTAAACGCAATGTTGAACCATAAGAAACCAGTGTAATGTCAGTTCCTTGTTTGATAGTTTCTATAACCCCAATTGGTGTTTTGAATTCGGCTAAATTGGTAGGCATTTTTTCTTTCAAACGATAACCATTTAAACACTCAATAAGCAATGCAGGTTCATCGGTTTCAAGCAAAGTATTGTAAAACCCTGCTGCTTTGGTCATATTTCTTGGAACCAAAACATGAATTCCACGAACAGCATTGATAATCATTCCCATTGGGGAACCAGAGTGCCAAACACCTTCTAAACGATGTCCGCGAGTACGGATGATGAGTGGTGCTTTTTGTTTACCATTTGTTCTGTATTGTAACGTAGCCAAATCATCGCTCATAATTTGAATTGCATACAACAAATAATCAAGGTATTGAATCTCAGCAATAGGACGCAAACCACGCATTGCCATTCCGATTCCTTGCCCTAGGATTGTTGCTTCACGTATACCCACATCGGCAACTCGAAGCGCACCATACTTTTCTTGCATACCTTCTAATCCTTGGTTAACATCACCAATATTTCCTGCATCTTCTCCAAAAACCAATACTTCAGGATATTTGGCAAACAAAGCGTCAAAATTGTCTCGTAAAATCAATCGAGCATCAACATCTTCTGCACTCTCATCATACAGTGGTAAAACTTCTTTTACACTATATATATTTTGAGATGAGGTAGAAAACAAGTTGCCACTAAATTTTGGTTGGATTTTTCTGGTGTATTTTTGTATCCAATCTGCCAGGGTAAGACGACTATTTTCTTTGATTATCATTCGCAAAACCTTACGTGCGGTAGAAAGAATTTCTTTACGAATAGGTTCTTTTATGGAAGCCAAATCGGATGCAATTTTAGCAATAAAAACCTTATTGTCACTTGTAGCAGCTATTGTTTGCAATAAGGTAACCAAATCGTTTTGTTCCTCTTTTATAGGCTCTACAAATGCTGACCATGCCGCTTTTTTCCCTTCAAGTACTTCTGCTTTCGATTGTGTCTCAATCGCAACAAGTTCTTCTTCGGTTGCTAAGCTGTTTTCCAATATCCAAATTCTCATTTGAGCAATACAATCGTATTTGCTCTCCCAAGCTAATCTTTCTTCATTTTTATAACGTTCATGTGAGCCAGAGGTCGAATGCCCTTGTGGTTGTGTTAACTCTTGGACGTGAATTAAAACGGGAACGTGTTCTTCGCGAGCTATTGCACCTGCTTTCTCATATGTAGCAATCAACTCGGCATAATCCCAACCTTTTACTCTAAAAATTTCATACCCGTTATTGTTTTTATCACGTTGAAATCCTTTTAAAATTTCCGAGATATTCTCTTTGGTAGTTTGATAACGAGCGTGAACGGAAATACCATACTCATCATCCCAAACACTCATTACCATAGGAACTTGCAAAACCCCTGCAGCATTAATTGTTTCAAAAAACAAGCCCTCAGATGTAGAAGCATTTCCAATTGTACCCCAAGCAACTTCATTTCCTTTATCAGAAAAATGGGTAGTATCAATTCCTTCAACATTTCGGTAGATTTTGGATGCTTGAGCCAAACCTAACAAACGAGGCATCTGACCCGCTGTTGGCGAAATATCGGAACTTGAATTTTTTTGTTTTGTTAGGTTTTTCCAATGCCCATTTTCATCTAATGAATGCGTTGCAAAATGACCACCCATTTGCCTTCCCGCCGACATTGGATCATGGTTAATATCGGTATGACCGTACAAACCTGCAAAAAACTGCTGAATGGTTAACTCACCTATAGCCATCATAAAAGTTTGGTCACGGTAATAACCCGAACGGAAATCACCGTTTTGAAACGCCTTGGCCATGGCAAGTTGAGGAACTTCTTTTCCATCTCCAAAAATACCGAATTTCGCTTTCCCTGTTAATACTTCTTTTCTTCCAAGAAGACTACATTCTCTGCTTATTGTGGCTAGTTTATAATCTTTAAGTACTTCATTCTTAAAATCTTCAAATGTAAGTACTGCTGTGGTTTCTGCTTGATTCATAAATGAAAAATATTTCTTTGGGAAACAAATTTAATTAAAAACTTACTAAGTATATCATTCTTTCAAAAATATATAATTCAATTTTTAATAGTGAATGGTTCTTTATACCGAATTCAATTAGATAATGTTTAGTAAAACGAAGGTAAAATAAGATTTACCGCAATTTTTTTGCTGATTTAGAATTAAAACCATTTTCTTGTAAAAAGGTTTAAAAGCGTTTTAGGACTTAGTGTGACAATAAAGCGAATCTTTTCATCATAATGAGATTGCGCAATTTCCCAACCATTGTTGGAATAGATTGGCAAGTAAAGCTCAAAATAATCTTGAACAAAATTCAATCGAAGACCATTGTCATATAAAAACTCTGGCGAAACCGATCTGTTTTTTGCCAAACCAATATCACCATATAGCTCAATCCAATTCCAAATAGTAAAACTAGCATTTGTAGACACCAACCATTTGTTGGCTTTTGTAGGCAATATTTTAGATTTAAATCCTCCATCGGCAAGAATATATTGCTGACTAAAGAGCCCTGAACTCTCTGATCGTCCAAATAGATTGTATTCAAATAAATAATCATTAACGCCACTTACACCAAAACTATAGGCATTGGTTGTTGTTTTGTTGGTTATAAAACTTCCTGCATAAAAACGCAAACTAAGCTGACGATTATCATCATACAACGTTCTATGGAAAATGGAACCCGAAATTTTGCTAAACCCATTTGAATATTGAAAATCAGAATTATAGCTTAATAATGAAGTGACTTCGTTTGTGAAATTAAAATACCTCAAATTAAAAATGGAGTAATTGTCCTCTTTTTCTTGAAGTAAAAATTGGGACTTCTCTTTGTTAATTATATTATATCTAGCAGAAATCCCCGATTTGTGATTGTTTCTAAAATCGGGTTCTCGAAATGTCATCGAGATAGTTGGATTTAGCTTTACATAGGTTGCATCTGGTGCATAGTGAAAAGTAGAACCACTCATAAAATATTTCATATTATAGAGTTTCCCTTCTCTATAATCTTTATTAATCCCAAAGCTAAAACTTCCAGAAAGCGACCCCGATTTTGCAGCATACATAGGGTTTACGTCAAGTACAAAAGGTTTTTCCAATATAGTTTTGGTATGAAATCGCAATCCAAGCATGGCACCATCGTATAGATTGTATTCAAATGAGGGAACATATAAAATTTGATTGTAATATGGATTTTCTAAATCCTTCATAAATGCAAACTTTAGGGGACGATTCAATCCAAATAATTTTAACGATTTCCAGTTGTTTCTCAAATTGTTTTCGGGAACTTCATTTTTATAATTAAGCACAATTTTATCATAACCTGTTCTAGATACAGTAAACGTACTATCTTTTTCAACATTTTCAAGCCATTTTTTGAATACTACTTGTTTGTTTTTTACCCCAAAAACAGGAATTGGCACCGTTGTTTTAGTATTGTTTTTTATGGTAAAGGTTAGACTATCTTTTTGCTTAGTAATTGTTCCAAATTTGTAATCAATCAAATCTCTTGAATCTATTATGGTATTGAAAAACCAATCCAAATTTTTAGACGATTTTGATTTTAAGATTGTTTCAAAATCTTTTCTAGAAACCTGTTTAGTAGAGCTTAATGCATAAAATTCTTTTATCGAAGTTGGAATTGCATTTTGTTCCAAATAGCTGTCCAAATAATTAAAACTCAACCCAGCTTTGTATTTGGAAGCTATTTTTTCGTTAAATCGTATTAATTTGTCTTTGGGTTCATTTAAAGATTGATCCAAGTTTTTTCGAACCATTAGCAAATAATAATAACTGTATTGTTGATTAAAATCGAGATTCACAAGATTAAAACTTTTTAGAATTTTGAATCTAGAAATGCTTCCCATCATTTTACTTTCTGGATGAAATTCATCCATATATTTCATCATCATATATACTTGAATTCCATCGCTAATCCAATAATCATTTCTTTGATTTAAATTGATAGAGTTTCTCAAAAAGTTATTTAGATAGGTTTTTAGAAATTTTAATTCGTATAAAAATTCATTTGAAAACGGACTTAAAAAGGAAGGCAATTGGTTCAATCCATAAAATGGATTTCTATCATAATCTGCTTGAGAAATAGTAACCTTTGGATAAGGGTATTGTCCAATATTATCATTTACAAATCCTACAACACGATCGATTACAATTGCTTTTTTTATATCGTCTAACTTACTGTCATTTATATTAGTAAGCACTTCTATTGAACCATTACTATAACTAAAATAACTTGATTTTTTATCCAAAAGTAAACTAAAACTTTGCCTGTTTTTTCCAGAAAGAATATAGGAATTTGTAATAGGATTTTCAGAATAATTATCTTGATTTAAGTCGGTTATCAATTCAATACTTTTTGGAATTGAGATTTCCAATTCATAATCAGAAAGGGCATTGGCTATATCGTCTATATTGGCATTGCTATTGGTTACAAAAGCACCATTTTCATAACGAGCAGGTGTTAAGAAACAATCTTTTAAGTAAAAATTATTTTTTTTACCAAACCCGTAACCTGTAAACGAATCACTCGGGATTTTGAGTGAATAAATAAGAATCAATTTGATAGACTGATTTGGAAACAACTTATTTTCTAACCTGATTTTGATAAGGTCAACCTTATTTTCAATGCGACACCAGTCTAAAGTTGACTTGTTTTGATCCAAAATGATAACATTATTAGTAAACCCTTTTTCATCGTCTTTTGCCAAAAGAAAACTTCTTTCAAACTCGTCAGAAAAGCGCTTTCCTAATGTTGAGTTTTTATCCGAATAGGCATTATTCCAATCATTTAGAATTATGCTATCCAAAGTATCATTAGTTTGGTTATTGAAAGTCAACTCTTGGTATACACTTACTAGTTTTTTTTCAGCATCAAGAGCAACAGTCATTTTGGAATGATGTTGTGCACTTAAATTTGTGATTACTAAAAATAGTAAAAAAGAGACGTGTTTGAAATTCAATAGATATAGTTATTTGCAAAAAGACACTAATCTCAACTAGAAATTAGGGCTCAAATTGTATTTTTTATAGAAATTATCCAATGCCTCAACCACTTCATCTTCGGTATCAACCACTTTGATAAGATTCATGTCTTCTGGATTTGCATTTTTTTGTTTGTCAATCATAACGGTTTTAATCCAATCTAAAAGACCAGTCCAAAATTCGGCTCCAACCAAAATAATTGGAAACTTACCTATCTTTTTAGTCTGAATTAAGGTTATGGCTTCAAATAATTCGTCCAATGTGCCAAAACCGCCTGGCATTACGACAAAACCTTGTGAATATTTTACAAACATTACTTTGCGAACAAAGAAATAGTCAAAATTCAAGTTTTTATCTTTATCAATATACGGATTGAAATGTTGTTCAAAAGGTAATTCAATATTCAACCCAACAGACGTTCCTTCTCCACGATGTGCACCTTTGTTTCCAGCTTCCATTATGCCAGGGCCACCACCAGTAATGACACCATAACCCGCTTTACTGATTTTGTACGCAATACTTTCGGCTAATAAATAATACTTATCATCTGGTTTCGTTCTTGCCGAACCAAAAATAGAAACACAAGGACCAATTCTCGCCATAGTTTCATAACCATTTACAAACTCCGACATAATTTTGAATATCGCCCAAGAGTCGTTGGTTCTAATTTCATTCCAAGTTTTCTGTTTTAATTTATCTTGTATTCTGTGATCCTCGTTTTCGTAATCTGTATATGCCATTTTATTCTAAATATTTATTTTAATACTAATGTAGTTCTTTTTTCAAAAATTGAGCAGTATAACTCTTTTTATTCTTCACTATTTCTTCTGGTGTACCCTTGCAAATGATTTCACCACCCGCTTTTCCACCTTCCATACCAACGTCAATAATATAATCGGCTAGTTTTATTACATCTAAATTATGCTCGATAATAAGTACTGAATTTCCTTTTTCAACCAATTTATTAATTACTTCCATCAACACTCTAATGTCTTCAAAATGCAAACCTGTTGTAGGTTCATCCATAATGTAAAAAGTGTTTCCCGTATCCTTCTTAGACAACTCGGTTGCCAATTTTATACGCTGCGCTTCACCTCCTGAAAGTGTGGTACTTTGTTGTCCTAGTGTGATATATCCTAAACCAACATCTTGAATAGTCTTGACTTTTCTATGAATTTTTGGAATGTTTTCAAAGAAATCGACCGCTTCATCGACTGTCATATTCAATACATCAGAAATCGATTTCCCTTTATATCTAATTTCCAAAGTTTCTCTATTGAAACGTTTGCCCATACAAGTTTCACACTCAACATAAACATCGGGCAAGAAGCTCATTTCAATAGTTCTCACGCCAGAACCTTCGCAAGTTTCACATCTTCCGCCAGCCACATTAAAACTGAATCTTCCTGCTTTATAACCGCGAATCATGGCTTCGGGTGTCATGGTAAACAAACTTCTAATCTCTGAAAAAACATCTGTATAAGTTGCAGGATTACTTCTGGGAGTTCTACCAATAGGACTTTGGTCAATGTCGATTACTTTGTCAATATGTTCCAAACCTTCAATTTTTTTGTAAGGCATTGGTTTTTTGACTCCATTAAAAATATGAGCGTTCAAAATAGGGTAGAGCGTTTCATTAATTAACGTCGATTTCCCACTACCCGAAACTCCTGTAACGCAAATTAGTTTTCCTAACGGAAATTCAACAGTTACATTCTTAAGATTATTGCCATTGGCACCAGTTAATTTTATTGATTTACCGTTACCTTCACGACGCTTCTTCGGAACCTCAATTTGCATTTTGCCATTTAGATATTGCGCCGTAATGGTAGTTTCTTTTAGCAATTCTTTTGGGGTACCTTTACTAATGATATTTCCTCCAAATTTTCCAGCTTTTGGACCTATATCAATGACATAATCAGCACATTCAATCATGTCTTTGTCATGTTCAACGACCAAGACAGAATTCCCAATATCACGAAGGTTTTTTAAAGAATTTATCAACCGTTCGTTGTCGCGTTGATGTAAGCCTATACTGGGTTCATCCAAAATATAAAGAACACCAACCAATTGCGAACCGATTTGTGTTGCCAAACGAATACGTTGTGCTTCACCTCCAGAAAGTGATTTAGAGCTTCTGTTTAAAGCCAAATAATTTAACCCCACATCCATTAAAAACTTCAAACGATCGTTGATTTCTTTTAGGATTTCGATGGCAATTGTTTTTTGTTTATCGGATAAAACAGTTGGCAACTTTTCAAACCAAATAGTCAACTCCGAAATATCCATTGAGGATAATTCTGCGATGTTTTTATTGTCAATTTTAAAAAAAAGCGATTCTTTTTTTAGTCGAGATCCATGGCACTCAGGACAATCAATCTCGTCCATAAATTCTTTTGCCCAACGTTTTATTGAGCTAGATCCACTTTCATCATACTGGTTTTTGATGAATTTAGCAATTCCTTCAAAATCAATTTTGTATTCTTTTGTCACCCCAGCAGTTTTAGAAACAACCGAAAATTTTTCATTTCCACCATTCAAAATCATTTCCATGGCTTCATCAGAAAGAGACTCTATTGCATCGGTTAATTTGAAATGGTATTTCTCACCAATGATCTCTAATTGCTTAAACATCCATGAACTTTTATACTCACCAAGTGGCGCAAATCCGCCTTTTTGTATTGATAATTTAGGATTAGGAATAATTTTATTCTTGTTGATTTCATTAATTATCCCCAATCCATTACAACATTCACAAGCACCTTTAGGTGAGTTGAACGAAAATAAGTTGGGTTCTGGATTTTGATATGAAATGCCTGTTGTAGGACACATTAATGTTCTACTAAAAAAGCGAACATCATTGCTATCATGTTCAATAACCATCATGATATCATCACCATGATGCATAGCCGTTTTGATGCTTTCGGTTAAACGTTTGTCTGTAGCATCATCTTTCTCAATTTGCAACCTATCGATAACAATTTCTATATCATGTGTTTTGTAACGATCAAGTCGCATACCAGTCACGATATCTTGAATATCACCGTTTACACGAACCTTTACAAAACCTTGCTTGGCTATTTGCTGGAATAATTCGGCATAATGACCTTTTCGGGCACGAATAACAGGAGCCAAAATGCTAATTCGTTTTCCTTTAAAATTTTGGATAATCAGTTCTTTTATTTGATCATCAGAATAAGAAACCATTTTTTCACCCGTGTTATAGCTATAAGCATCGGCAGCACGAGCAAAAAGTAAACGCAAAAAATCATAAATTTCGGTAATAGTACCAACGGTTGAGCGAGGAGACTTACTGGTAGTTTTTTGTTCTATTGCAATTACAGGCGATAGCCCATCGATTTTATCCACATCTGGGCGTTCCAACCCGCCAAGAAATTGACGCGCATAAGCCGAAAATGTTTCAATGTAACGACGTTGACCTTCGGCATATATTGTGTCAAAAGCCAATGACGATTTTCCAGAACCCGAAAGTCCTGTTATAACCACTAGTTTTTCACGGGGAATAGTAATGTCGATGTTCTTAAGATTATGAACCCTAGCACCAATTACTTCAATAGTATTATCGTTTTCCAGCATTTAGAATTATGTATATTGTATAATGTGTATGTATCCTTGATTTTTAAAAGGACACGAAATGCAAAAATACAATTTTATGAGTAAAATTCAGTTAGTTGGTTAAGAAGAATTTGTTAAAGATTTTTATATTTGGCGAAAACAAATTTTACTATTAAAATGATGAAAATTTTAGGAATAGGCTCACGTATTAAGCATTCAGAATATGGATTGGGAGTGGTAACCAATGTAACGTCAAAACATTACTGGGTAACTTTTATAGAAAACGGATTAGAAACCATTGAGGTTGACAGTGAATTTGAAGTGATTGAAGCTGTTGAAGATGAAGTAGATTCAGTAAGTTTTTATGAAGTGGAGAAAACATTGAAAAACATTCTTCAAAAATGGAGTGATGTGTCTCAAGTTGTTCCAATAGCTGATAAATGGAAAGGGGGAAAACTAATCATGGAACCTGGAACTCCAACCCAAAATAAAGAAGTTCCAATTGATACTTTTTTCAATAAAATAATTATGGTAAGAGATCGACTTCGTGTGATGGAACAAAAAATCAATTCAAGTAATTTAGATAATGCTGAAAAAGTTGAATTGCAACAATACATCACAAGATGTTACGGAAGTTTGACCACTTTTAACGTATTATTTAAAAGTACAAGTGATTATTTTGTTGGAGAGAAGACAAAGTAATTTTACATTTAAAAAACCCTTTTGAAGTTTCACACTTTAAAAGGGTTTTTTATACAATTTAGTTTGCAGAAATATTATTTTTTTCAAGTATTTCATTGAAAATATTCTCTTTTCCTTGTTTTTTTAATTCATTATAAACTTCTTGAATCAAATTTTCTGCATCGGTTCTATAAGGTGATTTTTGTTTCACATAGATATTGTAGGCTTTGCATAAATTATCAAGTGCTTTTTCGTAATCAAAAAGATATCTATTGTAAATAAGACCAATTCCATAGTACACCTCAGGATTGTTTTTATCCAATTTAGCTAGGTTCTCATATGCTTTAACAGCTTTCTTGAATTCTTTTTTATATTGGTAAGCAACCGCAATATTTTGTAAAGGCATAGTTCCATATGGGTCAATTTTTAAAGACTTTTCATAAGCATCAATAGCTTCATCATATTTGTTTAATCTTCTGTAACATATACCCATATTGTCATAAGCGAAGGCAAAGTTTTTATCAAAAACAACAGCTTTTTTATAATATTCAATTGCTTTTTCAAAATTTTCATTTTTAGATTCATTAAGCCCTAATTCATAATATTTAATAGCTTCATCATTACGTGACAATGATTTTTCTCTAACAATGTCATTTGCAGCAATTTTATTTTTAATAGCGGGACAATTTTTGACTAAATAGCGCTCAATATCATAATAATATTCTTTGTATTCATTAGAATCTTTATTTATGTTAAATGATATATTAAATTCTTTTTTTACATCAGATTCTTTAGAATTTTCATCATATATGGGAATGTCTGAAAGTTTGGCAATCATTTGATAAGCACCAACTTTATCATCAATACAGGCATGAATTTCTGATGAAATACTATCTTTTGTTTTATATCCAGTTTTAATTGAGTCAATACACTTACAAGCTTTTTCAGATAATTCAGAAAGAATTTTCTCTTTATCGAATTTGAAATCTGTTTTTGTTTTATCTTCTTGTGCTATAATTATATTAGCGAATAGAGTAAATAATAATAGAAGGATGATTTTTTTCATTTTGTAACGAATTAATTCCAAATATAAATAATATTAATCAAAAAATAAAGAGGTGTAGTGTAATTAAAAATTATTGGCTAATTGATTATTTATCTTCCATTGACATTTTATTATATAACCTTATTTTAATGTCTTACTTAAGAATACCAATAATTATTTTGTTGGAGAGAAGACAAAGTAATATAAATCTCAGTTTACAGTCACAGAATCAGAAAGTACTGAAAACTGTGACTGTGACTGAAACTAAATAATCCTTTTCCTTTGACGATTTTCTATATAATCTTCAATGGCTTTTTTAGTAGTATACCAATTTCTACCTTCTTTGTGTGCATCAATTTTGCCTTGACGTGCCAATAGACTTATGTATTCTTGACCATATGGCGAATTGGGTTCGTTAACGATATTGGAAATTTCTTGAAAATCATAATCATTATCTGGCAACGAACTAAGATAAATGTTTAAAGTTCGTTCTTGTGCTTGACACATTAGTAGCATCAGTTTTTGATAATTTCCATTGTTGGCTTGGTTTAATGCTTCGTAATATTTTTTTCTATCGGTAGATAAAATAATTGCTGGCGGAAATCCTTTTCGCATTAATAATAAGTTCATTGCTAATCGAACTGTTCTTCCATTTCCATCGAAGAATGGATGAAT
>CAZLEU010000044.1:0-21108 GCA_964558625.1 uncultured Flavobacterium sp. | reverse complement strand
CTATTCAAGCCATCCCCGAAGAACAAATAGAAAAATCTATTGTGGTAGCGGTAAAACAAGTCAAAAACAACGTAAACATAACTGTAAAAGATAACGGAATTGGTATAGAAATAGAAAATATCGAATATATTTTTGAGCCTAAATTTACCACCAAAACAAGTGGAATGGGACTTGGACTAGGAATTATAAAAAATATTATCGAAAATTACAAAGGAACTATTACATTTGAAACTCAATATGGAAAAGGAACTACTTTCACGGTTTCGCTTCCTATAATTGAAAAATAAAACTATTTTGAAGCGAATGACTTGGGCATTTTCAGCAACCCTTTTTCCTGCTTTCATCCCAAAACTTTGCAAAAAAAGCAAAGGTTTTTCCTTTCAATCAGGGCTAAAAGATAAACTTATTACAATAAAATATGAACTTCGAAAACATACTTATTACATCCGAAAATGGAGTTGGACAAATTACTATTAATCGTCCATCAAAACTTAATGCACTAAATGTTGCGACTATTCAAGAACTTCATGATGGCCTAGAAAGTTTGGATTCTAATCCAGAAATTAGAGTTATCATTATCACTGGCGAAGGCGAAAAAGCATTTGTAGCAGGTGCCGATATTTCAGAATTTGCCCATTTCTCTATCGAAGAAGGCGCCCATCTTGCAGCAAAAGGGCAAGAATTATTATTTGATTTTGTCGAAAAACTAAAAACACCAGTAATAGCAGCCATAAACGGTTTTGCACTAGGTGGCGGACTAGAATTGGCAATGGCATGCCATTTCAGAGTTGCATCCGACAATGCCAAAATGGGATTACCCGAAGTTTCTCTTGGTGTCATCCCGGGTTATGGTGGAACACAACGTTTACCTCAACTAGTTGGAAAAGGACGCGCAATGGAAATGATCATGACCGCTGGAATGATTGATGCCGAAACAGCAAAATCATACGGATTAGTAAATCATGTTGTGCCACAAAATGACCTTTTAGAATTTACAAAAGGTATTGCAAGCAAAATAATGAAAAATTCGCCCGTTGCAATTGGAAAAGCAATAAAGGCAATAAACGCTAACTTCAAAGACGGTGTAGATGGTTACGAAACCGAAATAAGAAACTTTGGAAAATGCTTTGGAACAGAAGATTTTAAAGAAGGAACAACCGCTTTTTTAGAAAAAAGAAAAGCTGATTTTAAAGGGAATTAATTCAGTGTTCTGAAGTTAGTTTTTGATTAAACAACATTCTAAAATATCAAATTATTATACTTTTTTGATATTGTAATATCAAATTATTATATATTTGCGTTATAAAATGATGCAAAATGATAGCAAGAATTCAGCAAACCGAAATTGATTCTTATCTCTTTAAAGGAAAAGCCATACTTGTATTTGGCGCACGTCAGGTTGGAAAAACGTCTTTAATTCGTTCTACTTGCCAGAATAATTCTTTTTTATGGTTGAATGGTGACGAACCTGACACACAACTTTTACTTGAAAACATCACTAGCGATAGGCTAAAAGCGATAGTTGGCGACAACAAAATACTCGTAATTGACGAAGCGCAAATGATTCACAATATCGGATTACTGATTAAACGAATGGTCGATAATTTTCCTGATACTCAAATAATTGCTTCGGGCAGCAGTGCTTTTGAACTTGCCGATAAAACCAAGGAAAGTATGGTTGGTAGAAAAGAAGAATTACAACTTTTTCCTTTAAACTATAAAGAAATGGTAACTCACACCAATTTTGTAGAAGAAACTCGTTTGGTTCCGCATCGTTTGGTTTTTGGCTATTATCCTGAAGTTGTTTCAAATCCTGGAAAGGAAGAAAAAATAATCAATGATTTAGTTGATGGTTTTCTCTACAAAGACATTTTGAACTTAGAAGGAATAAAAAAAACATCAACATTACAACGATTGGTTCAAATGCTAGCTTTCAGAATCGGTTCAGAAATAAGCACAACTTCACTTGCCAACGAATTAGGAATAAATAGATTAACGGTTGAAAAATACATCGATATTCTCGAAAAGAATTTCATAGTTTTCAGCCTAAAAGCCTTTAGTAAAAATCAAGATAACGAAATTAAAAAAAGTCGAAAAGTCTATTTTTGGGATAATGGTTTACGAAATCGAATTGTCAAAAATTTTAATCCCATTGAACTAAGAGACGATGTTGGTTCGCTCTGGGAAAATTTTATAATCAGCGAACGATTGAAAAAACTGTCTTATGAAAATCAATATAAAGAATCGTTTTTTTGGAGAAATACACAACAAGCAGAAATTGATTATTTAGAAATAAAAAACACTGAAATTGAAGCTTTTGAAATAAAATACAATCCAAATGTGAAAGTTAAATTTTCAAAATCATTTACATCCAACTACCATCCAAAAACAACTCAAGTAATCCATAAAGAGAATTTTTGGGATTATTTACTCTAACTATTTAAGAAACATTTTATTTCTTCTTAGCTGTAACTGGTTTCGGATTCAATTCTTCTTCATTGGCTGCCAACTTCTCTTTTACACGCTCATACATCTTTTTGTAATTTGATATATCGGTAGCATAATATTGATTACTTTTTACAAACTGAAGACTATCTATTTTATATTTTTTGTAAATATATTTATTAGGCAGTCCTTTATAATCTTGTTTTTCTTGAGGAATTTGTGTTCTTGCCGCTTCTAGTAAAGCCAAATCGTAAAAAATCTCTACCATCTTATCTTCATCTATCAAATTTTTGGGTTTGGTAACAACCGTATCTGAGCAACTTGCTAACAATACAACACCTAAAAAAACTAAAATTTTTTTCATATTAAAGTTATTATCTATCAAAAAGCAATCGTTTTCCACAACGAATATCTTTCACTTTAGAATTAAAATAAACCAAATGTCCATTTACAAAAGTATGTGTAATTCTCGATTTGAAATTGACTCCTTCAAATGGAGACCAACCACATTTAGCCAAAATATTTTCCTTCTTTACATTCCAAGGTAAATTATTATTTATAATCACCAAATCGGCATAATACCCTTCTTTAATAAACCCTCTTTTTTCTATTTTGAAGATTTTTGCAGGATTATGAGCCATTTTTTCGACTATTTTTTCAATCGAAATTTTACCCTTATGGTATTTTTCAAACATAGCCACAACCGAATGTTGTACTAGTGGGCCACCAGAAGGCGCTTTTAGATACGACTGTTCTTTTTCTTCAATCGTATGTGGTGCATGGTCAGTCGCTATAACATCAATCCTGTCATCGAGTAAAGCTTCCCAAAGAGCATTTTGGTCTTTCTCGGTTTTTACGGCAGGATTCCATTTTATATAATTTCCCTTAGTGGCGTAGTCTTCATTATTAAACCATAGGTGATGCACACAAACTTCGGCAGTTATTTTCTTTTCTTCGAGTGGCATTTTATTGGTAAACAACTCCATTTCTTTGGCAGTAGACAGATGAAAAACATGCAATCTTGCACCCGTTTTTTTGGCCAAAGCAATTGCTTTTGATGAAGACAAATAACAAGCCTCTTCACTTCTTATCAAATGATGAACATGAACTGGAATAGCTTCTCCATATTCTTTTTTATACAATTCAACATTATTTTTTATAGTCGTTTCATCTTCACAATGAACAGCAATAAGCATTGGTGTACTTGAGAAGATTTTTTCCAAAACAGCTTCATTGTCTACCAACATATTTCCTGTTGATGAACCTAAAAATATTTTTATTCCTGCAACGTTTTTGGGATTTGTTTTTAAGACCTCTTCCAAATTATCATTAGTAGCACCCATCATAAATGAGTAATTAGCATACGATTTTTCGGCAGCAATTTGGTATTTTTCTTCAAGTAATTCTTGAGTAACAGCATTGGGTACCGTGTTGGGTTGCTCAATAAAAGATGTAACACCTCCAGCAACAGCCGCACGAGACTCTGATGCAATATCTCCTTTGTGAGTTAAACCAGGTTCTCTAAAATGTACCTGATCATCTATTGCGCCTGGAATAAGATAATTCCCTTCGGCATCTATAATTTCAACACCTGGTTTTGGGCTTATTTGCGCTGCAATTTCTGCAATAATTTCATTTTCAATTAAAACATCACCTTCAAAAATAGTTCCTTCATTAACTATCTTAGCATTTTTTATCAATATCTTATTCATGTTTTTAACGTTTATAATCGGTTAAAAAACTTTCTAATTCGCAACGAAATAACACCTAGAAAGGCTTCTTTAAAAATAGCACTGCTCATTTTAGATTGTCCTTTGGTTCTATCTGTAAAAATAATGGGGACCTCAACTATTTGAAAACTTTTAGCAAACGTTCGGTATTTCATTTCTATCTGAAAAGCATAACCAACAAACTTTATTTTATCGAGATTTATACTTTCTAAGACAACTCTTTTGTAACAAACAAATCCTGCCGTGGCATCATGAATTTTCATTCCGGTTATCATTTTTACATAAATAGAAGCAAAATATGACATCAAAACACGGCTTAATGGCCAATTTACAACGTTTACGCCCTTAACATATCTTGATCCAATAGCCAAATCGGCATCGCCAAAATGACATGCATTATATAATTTTTCTAAATCATTTGGATTATGAGAAAAATCAGCATCCATTTCAAAAATATAGTCGTAGTTATGCTGCAAAGCCCACTTAAAACCATGTACATAAGCTGTTCCTAGTCCTGCTTTTTTGCTTCTTTTTTCTAAAAAAAGTTTGCCTTGAAATTCTTGTTGCAGTTCCAAAACTTTTTCTGCTGTGTGATCTGGCGAATTATCATCAATAATTAACACATGAAAATGTTTGTGCAAGGTAAGTGTAGCTCTTACAATACTTTCGATGTTCTCGATCTCGTTGTAAGTTGGAATTATGACAATGCAATCGCTCATTTTGAAATAGAAATTTGTGACAAAAATAAACTTTTTATTATTGCTGATTCATAATAAAATTATAATAATATCATGTAACAAGCTATTTTTATTCTTGTTGGTTAATTTGAAATTTGAAAGTGATTGATAAACAATAAAAATTAGTAATTTTGCTGCGTTATGACCGAAACCCTTTTTCATCCAAGAATAATTGAAAATAAAGATTGGGCAACGATTCTTTTCGTGCTTGCTCTATCGATGGTAGCCGTGGCAAAGTCTGCTTATGGAAATCGTTTTTATGATTTTATAAAGTTGCTTTTTTCTGATAAATACAATAAAATTTACCGTGACACTAGTAATCTGATGAGTGCTTTTACTGTAGTCATGTTTATTATCAACATGATTTCATTGGCCTTTTTTATTCAATTGATCTTACATCATTTGGGTTATTTGTCCAAAAATGATTGGGTTGTGTTTATCCAAATTATTACTTTCCTGTTGGTTTTTGTGCTTTCAAAATATTTGATAGAAAAAATTATTGCAACTTCATTTAACATCGAAGAGTTTGTAGAACAGTATAATTTGCAAAAAGTAAACTATAGAACCTATGTTGGACTACTCATTTTGCCTCTCGACATTATTTTATTTTATAGTAAATACACAACAAAAAGGGTGATTTTTTTAATAATTGGCATTTTTTTGATAGTAAATTTTATAAATTATATTATTTCTTTAAAAAATTATCAAAATTTATTATTCCGCAAGTTGTTTTATTTTATTTTGTATCTTTGCGCACTTGAAATTGCACCATACTATTTCATGTACTATTGGTTTACAAAAAGTTAGTTACAAAAAGTAATATATGAAAGTCAAAACAATTTTGGTTTCACAACCAGAGCCTAAAGTAGAAAATTCCCCCTACTTTGATTTGCAAAATAAGCATAAAATAAAAGTTGATTTTAGACCTTTTATACATGTTGAAGGCGTAAGTGCTAAAGACGTAAGACTTCAAAAGATAGATTTAAACAATTATACTGCTATAATTTTAACAAGCAAAAATTCGGTTGACCACTTTTTTAGAGTTGCAGAAGAAATGCGTTATAAGGTACCCGAAGGGTTAAAATATTTTTGCCAATCGGAAGCCGTTGCCTTCTATCTTCAAAAATATGTTGTATACAGAAAACGTAAGATTTATGTAGGTCAAAAAGACTTTGTAGACATGTCTTCATTGTTTAAAAAATATAAAGAAGAAAAGTATCTTTTGCCTTCGTCTGATCAATTAAATGCCGATGTTCCTCAAACTTTAAACAACTTAAAAGTAGATTGGACACCTGGTACTTTTTACAAAACTGTAATGAGTGATTTGTCTGATTTGGCAGATGTTTACTATGATGTATTGGCCTTTTTTAGTCCAACTGGGATTAAATCATTATTCAAAAACTTCCCCGATTTTAAACAAAACGATACTCGAATTGCGGTTTTTGGAAGCACGACTCAAAAAGAAGCTCTTGAGCATGGACTAAGAATCGATATTCTTGCTCCAACACCCGAAACACCTTCTATGACCATGGCTCTAGAAAAATATGTTTCGGAAGCCAATAAAGGAAAATAATAAAACCTCTATAAATATATAAAGTCCGCTTAAGATAATAAGCGGACTTTTTTTTTGCGCCACCTTTTGCGTCAAATCATGTAATGCTGGTATTGCACTCTTATCTAACTGACAAAATAAGGCTAAAAATTGGTATTAATGCCACCTTAGTTAGGTATAAAAACCAAGTAAGTTATGTAAGTTAACCAGCTAAATTATGCAAATTAACCCGCTAAGTTATGCAAGTTAACCATTTAAGTTGTGCAAATTAACCAGCTAACTTATGTAAATTAACTCTATAATCGAGGTAAATTACCCTCTTTATATATGTAAATTAACCCTATAGTATGAGTATAAGTATTAGATTTTTCTTGATTAAAGATATAAATTGCATATAGCTTTAGCTTTGGTTGATGAGTAGATATGCATATAAAAACATTTGACAAAGGATACTAGGAAACAGTGTTACAACATCCCTTATTTTATAATTTTTTTTTAAAAACCTAGTATGCAAGCTCGTTACAAAAAGCTATTTTTGTAATCGAAAATTAAAAGCAAAATGAATTATACTTTTCTACCCAATACCAACATAAAAATTAGCAAAATTTGTCTTGGCACGATGACTTTTGGAAATCAAAACTCTGAAGTTCAAGCCCATTCCCAGTTGGATTATGCTGTAGAACGCGGCATTAACTTTATTGATACTGCCGAAATGTATCCGATAGGTGGAAACGAACATATTTTTGGAAGTACCGAAAGGTTCATTGGATCTTGGATAAAAAAGATAGGTTCGCAAAGAGAAACTCTTGTCGTTGCCACTAAGATTGCAGGCCCAAATCGTGGGATGGACTATATACGAAAGCCGTTGGACTTTTCTAAAAAAAGTATTCATGAAGCGGTAAATTTGAGTCTAAAAAATCTTCAGACCGATTATATAGATTTGTATCAAATGCACTGGCCAGAACGTGTAATGAATATGTTTGGTCAACGCGGATTGACAAAGATTGATACCAACTGGCAGGATAATTTTTTTGAAGTTCTTACGGTTTATGAAGGATTAATAAAAGAGGGGAAAATAAAACACATTGGGGTTTCTAATGAAAATCCTTATGGTGTGATGCGTTTTCTTGAAGAAAGTGAAAAGCATAATTTGCCTCGAATTGCTACAATTCAGAACCCCTATTCGTTGCTTAATAGACTTTTTGAAGTTGGTTTGTCCGAAATTTGCATGCGCTCATCTGTTGGTTTATTGGCGTATTCTCCACTAGGTTTTGGTGTTTTGTCTGGAAAATATTTGGAAGGTGTTCATCCCGATTATAGGATGGCAAAATTCCCTCAGTTTACTAGATACACTAGCGAAAATGCGACAAGAGCTACTCGATTATACAAAGAATTGGCAGAAACAAATGGTTTATCATTGGTGCAGTTGGCAGAGGCTTTTGTTCATCAGCAATCGTTTGTTACCTCAACTATTATAGGGGCTACTTCGCTTGAACAATTAAAAGAAAATATTGATGCTTTTGAGGTGGTTTTATCGGAAGAAATTTTGAAGGAAATTGATAAAATTCAGGCGTTAATTCCTAATCCTGCTCCCTAACAAATTATTTGGGCGAAGGATAAATCGCTTGATTGATTTCTCCTTCGCCCATAATAATAGTAATGTAACAAAACTTATTGTATTATGAGTTTTGTAGTGTAAAAACCTCCCAAACTATCTTCTAGTTTTACTTCTCCACTAGGTTTTGGTGTTTTGTCTGGAAAATATTTGGAAGGTGTTCATCCCGATTATAGGATGGCAAAATTCCCTCAGTTTACTAGATACACTAGCGAAAATGCGACAAGAGCTACTCGATTATACAAAGAATTGGCAGAAACAAATGGTTTATCATTGGTGCAGTTGGCAGAGGCTTTTGTTCATCAGCAATCGTTTGTTACCTCAACTATTATAGGGGCTACTTCGCTTGAACAATTAAAAGAAAATATTGATGCTTTTGAGGTGGTTTTATCGGAAGAAATTTTGAAGGAAATTGATAAAATTCAGGCGTTAATTCCTAATCCTGCTCCCTAACAAATTATTTGGGCGAAGGATAAATCGCTTGATTGATTTCTCCTTCGCCCATAATAATAGTAATGTAACAAAACTTATTGTATTATGAGTTTTGTAGTGTAAAAACCTCCCAAACTATCTTCTAGTTTTACTAGATATAGTCCTGCTGATAAAGTTGTTGTTTTTATTGTGTTCTTTTCGTTTTCGATAGATTGTGAAAGCAACATTTTTCCCGAAACATCAAAAATGCTTACTTTTAAGTTTGAAAGTCCATTCGGATTTTTGATCATGATTTCTTCTTTTGCAGGGTTGGGGAAAATAGAGTATCCTGCTTTTTCGAAAGTAGAGTTGGCCAAAACAGATGTGTCAACAATTTTATACATTGTGGATCCTTTTGCTACATATAATTCACCATTTCTGTCTTCGCCAAATGTTGTGAAGTTGTTGGTTCCGCTAAAATTGGCGGTATAGGTAATCTGCCCTGCTTGGTCTACATAGCCTAATCTGTTCATACAGTAATCTGCAAAAACGTATTTGTTAGCAAGGTTAGGGTATGCTGTTCCTGTGTATACATAACCTCCTGTTATAGAACAACCTTCATCGTGAGAGTATTGTGCTACTGGCATTGTCATTGTCCCTATAGCTGCACAGCCCGATGTATTATAGGGTACATTGCCTTCGTAGCATCTCCAACCAAAATTTAGACCTGCAGGAACTGGACTTGCTATTTTGTTAATTTCTTCTACTGCATTTTGACCCACGTCTGCAATCCACAAATCATTATTCAATCTGTTAAAAGAAAATTTCCATGGGTTTCTAAGACCTATTGCCCATATTTCGTCATTACCTGCGATTCCTACATATGGGTTTGTTGCTGGAATTCCGTAGGGTAATGTACCGGTTGTTGTATCGACATCGATGCGTAGCATTTTGCCCAAATTATTAGTGATGTTTTGTGCTCTATTACCTGGGTCTCCACCGCTTCCGCCATCTCCCATTCCTATGTATAGATAGCCGTCTGGACCAAAACGAATGCATCCGCCGTTATGGTTAGAAAAGGGTTGTGCTATTGTCATTAATATTGTTCCTGTTGTATTTGCTACATTGGGATTGGCAGTGCTTACCGTGTATTTTGCAATTACGGTTGCTCCATCGGAAGCTCGTGTATAGTTTACAAAGAACTGTCCGTTGGTTGCATAATTGGGATGAAATGCTAATCCTAAAAGACCTTGCTCGCCACCAGAAACGATAAGAGAGGAAAGGTTGATAAAGGGTGTTGCATTTATGGTTCCGTTGGTATTTACGATTCTTATTTGGCCTCCTTGTTGTACTACAAAAAGGCGTTCATCTCCTGGTGGGTGTGCTATGTCTACTGCACTAGAAAGTCCCGTTGCAAATGATTGTATGGTTAGTGTTTGTGCTATCGCTTTGTTTAGCGATAGGAGTACTATAATGTATAGTATTTTTTTCATATGTTATGTTGTTTAATCGTTAGTTAATAATTAGTTTCTTGCTTTTTTCATAATAGCTCGTTTTTATTTTGTACACATATTCTCCCGATTGTAATAGGCTACTTTTTAGTGAAACTTGGTGTTTACCTTGAGAATAGTTTTTGTTATCAATTACTTTGTATACTTCTTTTCCATTGAGGTCATATAGGGTTATCGATACATTACTCTCTTTGTATAGTTTGAACGAAAAATAACATTCATCAGAAACTGGGTTGGGAAAATGTACAACTTCATTTTCATTTTTTACAAAATCATCTTTTTTGGTGTTCAGAAAACTTTGTGAGATTATTGCGGTCCAAATACTGGTTTGTCCTTCATCCATTCTTCCCCATATTGGTCTTATGACTCCGTTATGAGCGGTAATATTGGTATAGTCACCAAAGAAAACAGAAGATGTTGGGTTAAAAGGGGTTTGACTTATCATGGTATTGGTAAAAGTGGCACCTCCATCTGTTGAGTATGCCAAATATACGTCTGTAAGAGTGTCCGAATAATTTCGTCTGTCATAAAAAACGATGTATATATATCCATTTGTTTGGTCTATTGTCATCCAAGATAAAAACTGATGTTTTCCTGGTGCATCGTTATTTACTCTCAATGGTGTTGTCCATGTTGTTCCTCCATCTGTAGATTTTGAAAGAAAAATATCTGTATCGTTTACGCCATTTACTTGGCTCGACCAGTTTACATATATAGTTCCGTTATGAATGCTGGGGCTTACATCGCATGCGGTTATGGGAAGTCCATTACATCTGTCTATTCCTGGTATTGTATAATCCCAATTATGGTTGGAAATAATTTGTTTTTCGGTTGCCGACCAGGTAACGCCTTGATCTAATGATTTTTTAAAGACTAATCCGTTTGGACCAGACCATGCTACATATAGTTGACCTGTAGGTCCTGTTGCGGGAACAGCTCCTTCTACTGTTGTGCTATTGTCTATACATGTTCCATCTATATTGTTAAGTTTAATTGGGGTTGTCCATGAGGCACCTAGATTGGTTGATTTCGAAAAAAGAATTACAGACTTCATGTTGGAAGCAGGACTTCCGTATGAATCAAATTGAGTCCAGGTCATGTATAAATTGTTGTTGGTTTTATCAAACACAATCCATTGTTTATCCTGTGCTTTTGTTCCGTTTAATCCTGTGAATGATCCATTATTCCATGTTGTGCCACCATCTGTACTTTTTTGGCAAACAATTCGGTCAATCCAATTACCAGTAGGCGGATTTGATAGGTGTGTAAAATAAAAATTGTTATTGTTATCTACTGTAATTGCTGGATCACCCCAAACGCCATAAGTTGAGGATAGTGTGTTTTTGGTCCAAGTAAGACCTGCATCATTGCTTCGGTATACGTTGCTTATGTTACTTCCAGCTACGAGTTGGTTGGTGTTGTTTGGGTTTATAATAATTGAGGGTTCTGTTGGGAAATTTTCATCATCTATTAATATGTTTTGTTGACAAAAACCTATGCTTGAGATTAGTAATAAAAGTGTTTTTATTGTTTTCATGCTTATTTCTTTTATGGGTAAAAATAATCTTTTTATTGAAACAAAAAACCTGATGCTCAAATACATCAGGTTTTTTAACACTTTACAAATTATCTATTATTTTGTCTTTTGGGTATTTTACTTTGTAACTTATCCTTATTTTTTTGGTTTCGCTTGGTGCGAGTTTTAATTCCCATGTCATGATTCCTGTTTCAGGATTTACTTTTGCTTTTCCGTCATCAAGAAGTTCTATGGTTATTTCTTTGTCTGTACTTAATGGATATTGGTCTTTCAAGAGCATGTTTATTTCTTCTTTTTTGTTATTGCGAACGGTTATATCATAGGTAAAGGTTTGCTCTTTATACGATGACAAGAATTTTGTTCCCGATTTGTCAACTACTTTTTCACGTTTTATCGAGATTTTTTTATCTCTTCCCATGCTTAAATTTAGAGTATCAGCGGTTTGATTTGGATTGATTACGGTTTTACCAACATACATGCCTTCAAAAATGATATTGGCTTCCCCTTGCAACAAATTGTACTTAGAATAATCATTGATTTCTGCCAATAAGAAGGCTTCTTTCTCTACTCTTGGAGCGGCATAATATTTATACGAAGCTGGTAATTTGATTTCTTTTAATGCTACCGAATGTGCTTTTCCATTAGACATAATATCATACGGAATATCGATATCGAAGGAAACATTTAATTGATTTTCTACAATATTTGCCTGTATTGGGGCGTATGCCATTGTTGGAGCATCCGATTCTATTGCTTTATCTTCAATTTTAATACCGCTAGCTCTTGTTTGCAACTTGTTTTGAACACTGCTTTGATTGTAATATCCATAATTGTTTCCATACCCATATCTCAGGAACCACGCGTTTAAAATAGGTGCTTGATTGTTTTGATTTGGGTTTCCACTTGATAATGTGAGTTTTACTTTTTTCCAATCGACGCCAGAGTTTTGAACTACTTGTGCTTTGTACATCATGTTGATGGGTTCTTTGATGCTTTCGGCACGCAAATCGTAAAAGGGTGACCAACTTGCAGAATTGGTGATGTAATTTATATCCAAATTAACCAATCCTGCAACTTCATTCATCACTTGAAGAATTAGTTTTCCTTGTGAGCTTTTCTCTTCTTTTTGGGTGTTGACTTCTAATTTCTTATTTAGGTTAGCCAATTGGAGTGTCAATTTGTTGTGCTTTTCTTCGAGGGCATCGTATGAGTTGTTTAACTCGGTTCTTCTTAACTTGTAATAATCGACCATTTTGATCAATTCGGTTACATTCAATCCTGAGTTTGCACCCCAAACTTGTTGGTTCTTATCTAATAACTCAATCGTTTTGGCATCTGAGTCTTTGGCATTTCCCACTTTTTTGATTTCTTTTTGGAGATACGAAATGCTATCACGTACTTTCTTGGTATCTGGGTTTTTTTCGTCTACTTCGTACTCCGAAATGTAATTATCTGTAAACTGAACCGACAATACTGTAACCGAACCTGGTGCTCCAATTTGAACCGTGTTTTCATTGAGGTAATCTGCCACGTTTTTTATCACGATTTCGCTCGTTCCAACAGGCAGATTTACCGAGGTCGTTTGTGTTAACTCGGCAGCATTAAAGTAAACTGTAGCTGCCTTTACCTTTGCCGATGTAAAAATTGGTTTTTGAGCAAATCCTATTGCTGAAACCAAAAATGTAAATAATATTATTTTTTTCATGTGTTTGTTTTTGAATCATTAGGAAAATTAAGTTTTATTACGTTTAGAACAAAGTCTTGATTTCCTTAACTTTCTTAATGGTTTAAGAATTTAACTTCTGTAAAATTAAAGAAAAAACTACAACTTTTTACGGTTGTAGCTTTTCAATCATAACCAACCTTTATTTTTCTACTGTGTATCCTTTGGTCCTTGCCAATGTTACTATCGATGTGCTTATAGCATCGCCTAAATCGTCTTGTGCTTTCGATTTTTTGGCTTCGGCATCTATATATTCTTGTCGTTTTTTGGCCAGTTCGGCAATTTCTTTCTGAATTTCTTCTCTTTCCTTTGTTTTTTGAGTTACAATCTTCTTGATTTCATCGGTGGATTTATTTTGCAATTCTTTTGGTAATTCTTCTTTTTTAAGCTTTGAAACAACCTCTTTATCGTCTTTCATTTTGTCGACCAAATCCCAACTGTCATTTTTATAAATGGCTTTCGATTTGCTCACAGCACGTTCAGCATAATTGGCTCCAGAAAGTTTTTGTGCATTGGCATCTTGTGCTTCTTGGTTCATTTTTTTCTCATAGCCTTGTGAACCATAACTAATGTATGTGTTGTTGATTCTTAGGTTACAATCTGAAATTTTTTGGTCATACGGTGTTGCAATGTATTGCACGGTTTGATTAGAATCGATGTTGAAAAATTTTCCTTTTCCTACATCGGCTCCTTCTTTCCATAATAATGAGATTCCTTGTGATTGTGCACCGCAGAAAATGGTATTGATGTAAATATCATTTTTCAAAGCATCGTTAATGGCTTCTTTGTAATTGATACCGCCTTGGTCAAATCCTTCGTTTCCAGCAATATAAATTAGTTTCATACTTGCATTTCCATCGTTCCACTTTAGGTTTTTGGTGGCATCGTTAATAACAGCTCCACAATATTCTGAACCGCCATTGGTGCGAAGTGAAAACAATTTTTCTGAAATTAAATCTAAATCGGTTGAAAGTGGTGTTACTTGTCGGATATAATTGGCAGATTCAGATAAACCGTCGTTTCCATATTCGTATAACGAAATCTCAATGGTTGGTGTTTTTCCAGAATATTTTAGGGTTGTTAAGGTGTTAACAATATTCCATAAACGCGATTTGGCTTGTTCTATCAAACCATCCATACTGTTAGAAGTATCGAGCAATAGTGCTACTTGAATTTTGGTGTTCCCATCAACTGTTGTAGTGGTAACATTCTGAATTTCATTATTTTTAGCATTCGAACGATTGCAGGCGGCAAAGCTTACTGTTGATGCAAATAAGGCAGCCATAACTAGGTTTTTTGTGGTTTTCATGATGTGTTTTTTTAAGATTACAGGACAAATCTATTCTGATAAAAGCCACCAAATTTGAAGAAATGGTAAAACGGTATTTTGACTTGGTAAAAGCTATAGGAAAAGCAGTTAAAAATAAATTATCTTTACATTGCAAAATAGTACTATCCAATGCGTCTTATAAACTTATTTTATTCTCTGGTATTTCTGTTGCTGTTGCTTCCTAGCAAAGTTATGGCGCAACAAGATTCTATTGTGAAAAAAAGTAAAGCTGTTAGCAAAAAAATGAGCTCGGCTGCCGATGAACTCAAAGAATCGCTTAGTATAAATGATGAAGCAAAAATTGCCAGAAATTACGAAAATGTGGCGCAAAATTTCATAAAAAAGGGTGATAATCCGAAAGCAGAAGAGTACCTTAAAAAGGCTTTGACAAGTTATACTAAACTTAATAATAATAGTGCAATGGCTCGCGTCACAAGAAGTTTAGCCAAAATTCAGGAAAGTCAAAATAAGTTAAAAGATGCATCTGCGAATTACAAAATGGCTAGTGAAGTTGCGGCTGACAAAGAAACAGAGGTTTTAAATAAAAATGATTATAACCGTGTTCAAGCTAGTGCACCGATTGTGCAACGTGGTTATGTTGATACCAAAATTGCTGTTCTTGAAAAAGAAAACAACAAAGAAGAATTAGCCGATGCGTATGTACAAAAAGCGGCTACAAGCATGCAATTGAATGATAAAGAGGATGCTATTGGAAACTTAAACCAAGCCATTGTTTATGCTAAGGAAAGTCCGAAAAAAGTAATCGAAATTAAGAATGAAATTGCGAATGTTTATGCTTCTAAAAATCAATTTGATGAAGCTATTTCTATCAACAAAAACCTGTTAGCCGAAGCCGAAAAGAAAGCCGATTTTGAAACGCAAATCAAGCAAATGCAGTCTTTGGCAACACTTTATTTTAAGAAAAACGAACCTGAAAACGCCATCAAATCGCTTCAAAATGCCTATAAACTAGCTACAGAAAAAGGGAATTCGACCGAAGTCAAAAAAAGTTTGTCGGCGTTACTTGCTTATTATAAAGATCATGGAAAAGACAAGGAAAGTATCGCACTGTATGATGATTTTTTTAAGAATTTTGAGCAGCTTATTCAATCCGATTCTACTTTGATTGATGCTAAATTGTTTCAGGTCACCGAAGATAAAATTCATCAACTGGAAAAAGAAAAATCATTGAAAGATGAATTGATTGCCAAAAAGAATAATTTTAATTATTTTTTGATTGGTGCCATTGGTTTGCTTTTAATTTTTTTTGTATTGATAGCCAAAGCGTTGTTTTCTATCAAAAAGAAAAACAAAGAAATTGCTTTGCAATCGTTGCGAAGAGAAATGAATCCGCATTTTATTTTTAATAGTTTAAATAGTGTCAATCAATTTATCTCGCAAAATAAAGAGCTTGAAGCTAATAAGTATTTGACCAATTACTCAAACTTAATGCGCTCGATGATGGAAAATTCTAATAAGGATTTTGTTACTATTGGCAACGAAATTGAGCAATTGAAAAAATATTTAGATTTAGAATATTTGCGTTTTCAAGATAAATTTGATTACAAAATAGAGGTTGATGAAGCGCTCGATACCGAAGCGGTTTTTGTACCCAACATGATTATTCAGCCCCATTTAGAAAATGCCATTTGGCATGGATTACGTTATAAAGATGAAAAGGGTTTGTTGCTCTTGAAATTCAAATTAGACAACGGAAAGGTAATGGTGATTATTGATGATAATGGTATTGGATTGACCAAAAGTAACGAACTCAAAACCCAAAATCAGAAAGTGCATCAATCACGTGGTTTGACTAATACCAAGGAACGAATTGCATTATTGAACGATTTGTACAAAAAGGAAATTTCGTTTCAAATTATAGAAAAAGAACTGCCCAAAACAGGAACAATTGTTACAATTGATTTTCCTTTGATTGAAAAAATAGGATGAAGAAAATACGAAGTGTTATTGTAGAAGATGAATTGGCGGCAAGAGAAGTGCTCAAGAATTATTTGAGTAAATATTGTCCACAAGTCGAAGTTATTGGTGAAGCTCAAAACATAAAAGAGGCGGTTCCAATGCTACATGAATTGCATCCCGAATTGGTTTTTTTGGATGTCGAAATGCCTTTTGGAAATGCTTTTGATGTACTCGAAGCTTGTAAAGAGTTGCAATTTGAAACTATTTTTGTGACCGCTTTTTCGGAGTATTCACTAAAGGCGCTTAATCAAAGTGCGGCTTATTATTTGCTAAAGCCTATTAGCATTGAGGAGTTAATCATTGCTGTAAATAAAGTTCATGAGCATCTTTTGAATCACGAAATTTTCAATAGAAATAAAATTATTGTCGAAAATTTTAGAGAAACCAAACCCGAAAAGCAGCAGGTTATTTTGCCCACATTAGAAGGTTTTGAAGTGGTAAAAATGGAAGAAATTGTACGATTAAGGGGCAACGGAAATTTTACTGATATTTATTTATCCAACGGAAACAAAAAGATGGTTTGCCGTTTTTTGAAACATTTTGCCGAAATTCTACCGTATCCATTTGTACGCGTTCATAAATCGCATATCATCAATTCTAATTGTGTGAAATCGTATAACAAAGGAGGCACTATAACCTTAAACGATGGTTCAGAAATTGAGGTTTCGCCAACGTATAAAGATGATTTTTTGAAGGGGTTTAAGTAAGCTTAAAACTCAAATTCTTCAATAGAAGTCGAATCTACTTCGACTTCAGGAATTGGAACTGCTACATTGGAATTTAGATAGGTTCTTGCTGCACCAGATATACCAAAATAAGAAGATGAATCCATTTCTTCTGGCTTGATGATTCCGTTTTTGAGCATTAGTTTTTTCATATAAAAAGCGCGACGAGAAAACTTTGATTTCCAAGATGTTCCATCAAATTGGTTCATGAATTTTCTTGGCATGGGTACAATACTTGCCAAAAACATACATTCGTTTATTGAGAGTTTATCGGGTGTTTTTTGAAAATAAAAACGACTTGCTTCACCAATTCCATATACGTCTGGACCCCATTCTATTATGTTGAAATACACTTCTAACATTCTGTCTTTGCTAACAATTCGGTTGTTTTCCATTAAATATACCAGTAAAATTTCTTCTACTTTACGCGAAATTGTTTTTTCTCTTTTTAGAAAAAGGTTTTTTATCAATTGCATACTAATGGTGCTTCCGCCACGAACAAAGCGATTGGAAGCCATATTTTTTACCATCGATGCTCTAAAGGCGTTTATTTCAAATCCTTTGTGTTTGTAAAAATTAGGGTCTTCAAAAGTGATGACTGCTTTTTTAAGATAGGGTGAAATTTCAGCTAACGTATAATAATCTGGGTTTTTTTCACCGACAAAAATAGGTCGCTGTGGCTTGTCATCAATTAATGCAGCATATTCAAATTCGGAATTGATTTTAGATAAATTTGCCTTGCCGTATTTTAAAATTTTAAGTCCTTTTTTGTTGATATTACTATTAAAGGTCAATGCCCACGGACGGCTTTTATCCATTTTGAAATTCATGGTGTAATCGAAACTTCCTTCGGCTTCCATTCCTTTAAAATTATTGAACAATCCATCGGGTAATGAAGTGATGAAATCTTGTGCTTCCATTTCGGGAATATGTACTTTTAGCGTATAAATTTTGCTTTTATCTTTTTCATATTTCAAATATGGATGTACAACAATTTTGTTCAATTCTACTATTGTTCCTTCGTCTACAGCTACAAAATTTTCGCCAAAAAGGAACTTGTAATCCATTTTTACATTTTTGAGAATTACATCGTTTTTGGCAATTTTTGGATGGTTTACAATAAGATTGGTAACCGATGTAGCACCATCAATATGTAGTTCATCGCCATCCATATCGATGTTTTCAACATTTATTTGAATAGAATCAAAACTGGAAACAATTCCGAATTTTTCATCAATAAATGGAATGTTGATTTTGCCTTTATCAAAATTAGAAAACTGTAAATCGGCTTCTTTATTTCTTGGATCGGCTGTTCCTTTTATTCTTAATTTTTGAGTGAATGCTTTGGTTTTTATTAGAATTACTGTTTCTAAATCTTCATCCTCTAGTACCAGTTTGTCGGTAGAAAGTGTTGAAATAGTTCCGTTATCATCAAAAAGAAATTCAAAATTTTCAATATTCAAATCAGTTGGAACTAAATTGGAAACTTTGTTTAATAATTTATAGGCCAATTCGGCATAATTGGTTTTAGTATCAGATAGTGTGTCATTTGATTTTTTGGGTAAGAATGCCTGATAGTTACTTCCTTCTTTGGTTTTTATAAGGTGAATAAATCCTTCTTTTGCTTGTAAACTACCGAGTTGAATATCTCCAGTAAGTAATCCCCAAATGCTCAAACTTGTTTTGATATCTTTGAATTTTGCCAATGTATCGGCTTTGTTTGGAACAAGTGAAACTTCTTTTAATGCAACAGCAGATAAACCATCAAATTTGGCGGATTTTATGTTGATTTTGCAATCGTATTCGGTAACGAGTTTGGTAGAAACTTTTTCGATAACTTTTCGAAGAATATCTTCTCTAAAATAATAGAAAGTACCAATTGCTAGAACAAAAAAGACAACTAGAATTTTGAGTGTTACAATTATTTTTTGTTTACGAGTTCGCATTTACAATTTGGATTTAAAAAAACGAAAGTAAGCAAATTTATCCAAAAAGTTCACTCGCTACATCTTCAATTTTTGAAACTAATCGTACTTTGATGATGGTGTTTTTTACTGTTATTTTATTGTATTTGGAAACAAAAATGGTAGTGAAACCCAGTTTTTCAGCTTCTAGAATGCGTTGGTCAACACGATTTACAGGTCTAATTTCGCCAGAAAGTCCGACTTCGCCAGCAAAACAAAAATCTTTTCCAACCGGAATATCTTCGTTAGAAGACAAAATAGCCGCCACAACTGCTAGGTCAATTGCTGGATCATCAACTGAAATTCCGCCTGTTACGTTCAAGAAAACGTCTTTTGTTCCTAGTCGGAAACCGGCTCTTTTTTCGAGAACTGCCAAAATCATGTTAAGTCTTTTGGCATTGTAGCCTGTTGTACTTCGTTGTGGTGTCCCGTAAACTGCTGTGCTTACTAAAGCTTGAATTTCTATCATCAGCGGTCGCATTCCTTCAAGAGTCGAAGCTATTGCGGTTCCTGAAAGTTCTTCTTCTTTGTGCGAAATTAAAATTTCAGATGGATTAGAAACTTCTCTTAATCCAGAGCCTAACATTTCGTAAATTCCTAGTTCGGCTGTAGACCCAAAACGATTTTTTAACGAGCGTAAAATTCTATAAACGTGGTTTCTATCTCCTTCAAATTGTAGAACGGTATCGACCATGTGTTCCAAAATTTTTGGTCCAGCGATAGTTCCATCTTTAGTAATGTGTCCTATTAGAATTACTGGAACATTGGTTTCTTTGGCGAATTTTATCAATTCGGCCGTTGTTTCACGTATTTGAGAAATGCTTCCAGGTGATGCTTCAATATATTCGGTATGAAGTGTTTGAATGGAGTCGATTATAACAATTTCGGGGTCAATTTCCTGAATTTGCTTGAAAATATTTTGTGTTTTTGTTTCGGTAAGAATATAGCAATTATCGCTTTTAGAGGTGATTCTTTCGGCACGCATTTTTATTTGCTTTTGGCTTTCTTCTCCCGAAACATAAAGGGTTTTATATGGTAATTGTAACGAAATTTGAAGTAATAGTGTGCTTTTCCCAATTCCAGGTTCACCACCTAATAAAATTAAAGAACCAAGAACAATCCCACCACCAAGAACACGATTTAATTCGCCATCACAAGTATCCATTCTAATTTCTTGAGTAGAATCGATTTCGTTTATTTTTAATGGCTTTGGTGCTTTCTTAGACTCGGGAGAACTTGGTTTCCATGAGTTCTTTTCTTCTTTTTGAATAATCTCTTCTGCAATGGTGTTCCACTCTTTACAGGAATTGCATTGTCCTTGCCAACGTGCGTATTGCGCACCGCAATTTTGACAGAAAAAAGAAGTTTTTACTTTAGACATAAAAATTTACTGTTCTTTATATTCGTAAATTTTATTCATCATCATTTCTTTGGTCAATTCACCAATTGGTTCTTTTGAGTAAGCGTCTTTATAGAATTTTTTTGCTCTATCTAACAGTCCTATTTTCTCATTCATTAGGCCCATATAATAATCTGCCAACATGCTTTTTGGGTAGATTTTTTTGGCATAAGCCGACAGGTTTTCAAATTCCTGCAAGTTACCTGTTTTTAATATTCCGTGTTCAATTGCTTTGAAATCTGTTAATCGAACTGCCATTTTTATAGAAAATAATTTTTCTAACATTTCATACTTATTGATTAAATAAGTAGTTTGGTTTTCGGTCATTGGAGCAATTTTTTCAAGAAATTCTGGTGGGGTAATTGGTCTATAAAATGAAAAAATATGGTATAAAGCACTCGGAATAGAACTCAAAACCATAGAATAATGTGATTGGTTTTTAAATTCAT